>WQXR01000024.1 GCA_009784745.1 Methanomassiliicoccaceae archaeon
ACGTTAACTTTAGGCGCATACAACGCGTCCGATGATGTTGTCGAAATCCCGATAAAAGAACGTTTCTGCCAGATGGTCTTTGAGACGTTGCATTCAACAGCCGCCAAGGACTACAGCGAAAGAAGCGGGAACTATCAGGGGCAGACAGGTGTTACGTTAGCACCGAAGAAATGAACTGCATGAATATATCGTGCGGTCGAGAGTGCTTGCAAGCAAAGTTATATTACATGTAGTCAATACTCTGAAATATAACAAGGCGCAGTGAACGATACGGTGAATAAAAAATGGCAACAAGTTCATTTTACGAGAATCTCGTCATAGAGACAGAAGAACAGTGTCAAGCCCTCCTCAGGGCTTTCGAAGAAGCAGAGAACAAAGTGGAAAAGCGAACGGATCCGACAAGTGATGAACTGATCGAAAGAGGCAGGAAATTACTCAAGGAGGGGTTCCTTGACCACCTTCTCTTATGAAGTGATATCTCTTCGAGACATCCTCTCCGAATCGCCGGAAGGATCCGTTTCTGATATGCTGTCCAAGTTTTCCTGCGAGAGGGACAAAGATGTAGAATCGTTCCTCAAAGAGAAAGCAATAGTGCAGGAAAAGAAACATATCTCCAGAACATACTTGATATTCACAACCGGATCCTGCACTGAACTTTTGGCGTACTTCACAATTGCCGTGAGCACCATGGATGTAACGGGGATAGTGTGCAGCAAAGAGATGCAGAAGAAGATGAATATCAACAGAGGTCTTGCTCAATCATATCTGTTAGGCCAGTTGGGTAAATGTGACGGCAGCCCAAAAGGGCTGGGAAAGTTCGCAGTGGAACAAGCGACCGACCGAATAATCGCGGCGAACCTGAATGTCGGTTGCCGCGTGATAAGAGTGGATTGTAAACAGTCGCTTGTGAAGTATTACGAAGGAATAGGATTCATGTTCGCAAGGCACAATTATAATGATGATCTTGTTCAGATGGTTCGTATCATAGGTACACAGACGGCTTCCTGATCTCCGCCCTTTGAGGCGATCTTTTGCTGCCTCTTTCATTCCTTCACGATATCGAGAACATAAACGCTCATGGTCGGCGAATATGTTTTCAGTTCGGCCATGCGCTGAATGTGTATATTATGACCTTTTTCCTTCATTTCAGCGACGAGCTTTGATGCCGTTTCATCGGATGAACTGCGTTCCATTATCTTATGCAGATGCACCGTTCCGCCGTTCCTGAGGTTTGATAGTGCATCGGAAAGGAACATTTCCGATGTTTGTGGAAGATTCATTATTATCCTGTCCGCAGACCGCAATCCTTTGATGATCTTACCTGAATCGCCGCACATCGGAATTATGTTACTGGCTCTGTTAAGTTTTATGTTACGTTGCATCATATCGAACGCATCTTTGTTCAGGTCGACCGAATATATCACGGAAGGTTTGGAATGCTTCGCGATTACCAGCGGAAATGGTGCTACACCGGCGAACATATCTATTACTATTTCATTATCCTTTACCAAGGACGCTATCCGCATCCGTTCCGTTGAAAGGCGCGGATTGAAGTACGCTTTTGAAGGATCGACCATCATCGTAACACCGAATTCCTTGTGTTCCGTTTCCGACGATCCGGAGCCGGCGATCATTCTTATCTCTCTCACGCGAAGTTCGCCTTTTACGCCGAGATCGATCATTACCGCTCGGAGCGACGACTGTGTTCTGAGCAAAGCGTCGCCTATTGATGATGCGTACAGTATCAACTCATCAGGGAACCTTACAATCGCAATATCCCCTATTACGTCGTATGAATTTGGAAGGAGATGTTTCAGATCATCCGGAATGTTGACGATATTTCTGTAATCCGTTTCCCTTTGTTCCGTCGGTTCGAGATCTGCATCTATCACATCATATCCGTCGAATTCGTCCGTTAATACGGGAATAAGTATGCTGTCATCATCCGTCCTTATCTTGCCGGCAGTGTTCAGAAGTCCCGATGAGATCAGATGTTTTCTTATCTCTTCTCCGGAATGTTTCGGAACTCTGATGCATTTCATGCTCATTTATCGTATCGGTGTATATTAACAGTTACCTGCTGCTGCGCGTGCAAATGATTTAAACAAGTTGTTCCATGGACATTCAATGGGAGAACTTATCTTCGCGGGTCTCGGATTAAGCGGTATTGACGGAATGACCGTCAAAGCATTGAATGCGCTGAAAGAATGCGATGTCATATTCGCAGAATTCTATACGTCAACACTGATAGGTGCGGAAACAGATGAACTTGAGAATGTTCTCGGAAAAAAGATAAAGATACTTGGCCGCTCACAGGTGGAAGAAAGTGACGTTATCATAGAAAGTGCAAAAAGATGCAGAACGGGTTTCGTCACAGCCGGCGATGCCATGGCCGCGACGACGCATGTGGACCTTTTGATACAGGCCGCAGAGGAGAATATTTCTGTTAAGGTGTTGCACGGAGTTTCTATATTTTCGGCATGTTCATCGTCTTTGGGATTGCAGCCGTACAAGTTCGGAAGAACGGTAACGTTACCGTTCATCGAATCCGGATACCAGCCGCGTTCTCCGTACGATAATCTCGTCGTAAATAAGAAAGAAGGATTGCATTCCATGATATTGCTGGATATCCGTGCTGATGAATCACGTTACATGAGTGCGCATCAGGCACTGGAGTGGTTAATTGAAGGGGAGAACAAATGGAAATGCAACCTTATTTCGGATGATACGCTCATATGCGTCGCATCAAAGATAGGATCGAATGATGAAAAGGTGTTCGCCGGATATCCGAACGATCTTTTGAAAAAGGATCTGGGAGAACCGTTACACACACTGGTCATCCCAGGCAAACTTCATTTCATGGAATCATATGCTCTCGTTCACCTTGCCGGTGCGCCGCATTCGATCATCGAGGAAGAAGATTGATATTGTTTTCAAAAGAATATCATCTGCTCCATAATGCATTCATATCGATACCGGAATGCACCACCTTTCTGATCAGTTCTATCTTTTCCTTGTCCTTGGGATCCACGTGTGCGATCAGATGTTCTATCACTTCGGTAACGCGTATCGTGTCTTCCTTGGTCATTAACACCGGAACGCCCATCTCATCGGCCCTCGAAAGTACGGCATGAGAAGGTCTCAGACCTCCGGTGACGATGATGCATGACGTGTCCGTCGACAATGCCGCCAACAATATCTCTGTTCTGTCGCCGCCGGTTATCAGCGCTTTTCTCTTTGTCCGGCGCATATAACCTATCGCGGATTGGATGCTCATCGCGCCTACGAGCATCGTTTCCACGACGTTATCAACTCCGGATCCGCCTGCGATCACTTTTGCATCCATCTTCTCGGACATCTCCGAAACTCTGAACGTCCTCAGTTCATGTATCGTCGGAATTTCACCTAATACCTTTACTCCGCGATCCTCCAGCAGTTTGCGTTCCGGACTGTTCTCCGATCTGTTGAGTATCACTCCCAAGAAACTTACTCCTCTGCGTTCGCACAGGTCCCTTATCACAAACACTGTGTCTATCGATTGCGGTACGGTCGTTGATACGAGTACCATCGGTGCATTGAGCGCTTTTGCGATATCTGTATGAGCGATACCGCTGGCATATCCGTTAGCGGGTTCTCTGCTGCCCTCGATTATCATGAAATCCTTACCCTTTGACAATCCGTTGTATCCTGCGACGATGTCACTCATCTTCGGCGGATCGAAAAGATCGTAGACAAACGGCGATATCTTTTCTCCGTGTTCTATTTTCAATACCTCGCTCATCATCAGTGCGTCCTGATCAAGTAGTTCGTCATTCACTTTGACGAGACTCTCGCGGAACGGTTTGTAGAACCCTACCTTTCCCGGATAATTCAGTCCTAGTCCTAATGATAACACTGATTTACCGGATCTCATACCCACCGATGCCAGATAGACCTTCTCCATTTTCCTCACCTCACTGTTGTCAGGGCATCCACTGCCCAACTGCCTTCATTCCCTACCATCACCGGATTTATCTCCAGTTCGTATATCTCCGGATTTTCCATAGCGATCTTCATCATCCTTTTCATGATATCCTTCATTGATCCTATGTCCGCAGGCGGCCTTCCTCTCGCTCCCGACAGCATACGGTATGCCTTTGTTGACATAACTATTTTGTCCATGTCATCCTCTGACATCGGGATCAGCGATCTTGAGATCTCGCCCATGATCTCAACATATATCCCTCCCAACCCGAATGCCAATACCGGACCGAATTGATCGTCGCGGATCATTGATAATATTACCTCTCTGCCTTTCGCCATCTTCTGTACGGAAACACCGTCTATCCTTGCTTCCGGAACGGCCTTTCTGCATCTGCTGATCAGTAACTCAAACGCTTCTTTTACGCCTTTTGCGTCGTTTATGTTGAGTATCACGCCTCCGATGTCCGTTTTGTGCATTATATCAGGCGATAATATCTTCATAACTACCGGATATCCTATCTTCTCAGCGGCCTTGACGGCTTCGCGTGAACTTTTCACGGATAATTCCGGAGGCACCGGAATGCCGTATGATGAAAGTATCGACTTTCCTTCCTCTTCCGATAACGACGACCTGTTCTCTTTCTTCAGAATTTCCAGCAGTTCTATTACCTTGTGCCTTCCGGACATCTCCGGCAATATCATCGGTTCCTGCGGTCTGCGTTCTCTGAACGCCATTCTCAGGTATGAGAGCGCACGCACCGCCCTGTCAGGTGACGGATATGAAGGAACATTGTTCTTTCTCAATATCGATAATGCTTTTTCGCATTCCCTTCCGCCGGCGAATGATACCGTCACCGGTTTGTCAGATCGTCCTTTCACGTCAGAAACTGCGTCGGCCATTGAATTCAGGTCTGTCGCGTCCAGCGGTGACGACAGTACGACAATACCGCCGATACATTCATCCTCTGTCACCGTTTCCAATGCTTTCACTATCATCTCGTTCGTTGCGTCTCCCCGCACATCCACCGGATTATGCGTGCTTGCTGCCGTCGGTATCAAATTCCTTATCTTATCCTCCGTTCCAGGCGATAACGATGCCAATGACAATCCGTAATTGTCAGAACATGCATCAGCGGCCATAACGCCGAGACCGCCGGCGTTCGTCACTACGGCAACTCCTTCCTTTGTCATCTGTCTTGATGATGAGATCACGGAAAGCGCATCGAACATCGCATCCAGATCATTCACGCGGATGATGTTCATACGATCGAGAACGGTATCATAAACCGCGTCTGAACCGGATAACGCACCGGTATGAGATGATGCTGCCATGGAACCCGCGGAAGATCTTCCGGATTTTAACATTACTATAGGTTTCTTTGTCCTTGAAACGGAATCTATGAATCTTCTGCCGTCCGAAATTCCTTCTGAATATATTCCGATGACCGTTGTCTCATCATCACTTCCGAAATATTCAACGGCATCCGCTTCGTCCATGTTCATTTTATTTCCGAGAGAGACGAATTTTGAGATACCGTTATTCGTCAGTAGGGACCAATCCAGCATTGTCGCCCCTACTGCGCCTGACTGCGAACACAATGATATTCCGCCGACCGGAGGAAATAATGACGAAAATGTCATATTCAATCCCGTATGAGTGTTCATCAGTCCGAAACAATTCGGGCCGACGACCTTTATTCCGTACCTTTCCGAAATTTCCTTCAGTCTGTTCTCCAGTTCCCGTCCTTCGGAACTTTCCTCCTTGAATCCGGCCGTTATTATGACGACCGATCTCACACCTTTCTTCCCAAGTTTTTCCATCTCCTTTACGGCGATGTCCGAACGAACCGCGATAACTGCGAGTTCAGGTATCCCGTCAATATCTTCTACCGACGTTCTGACGACATGCCCGCATATCGTTCCGCCGTTGACGTTCACCGGAAATATCTTTCCCTTGTAACCGGAGTTGATGATGTTCCGTATCACCATTCCTCCTACTTTCTTCGGATCGGGCGATGCGCCTATGACGGCTATCGAGGACGGATCGAAGAACGCTCTCATAATATCGTGAACGAATAATACGGATTATAATCTTTTGTTCGCGCCGGAAGTACTTTCGGGCACTTTCGGTGATGCGTTAAGATAAAAACACATTATCTGGCTCATTGAAAATGATCAATAATACGGAGAGTACTTTCGGTCACCTCCCCTGCTTTTCTTAATATATGCAGCATGCGTTGGAAGTTATGAAGACATGAAGATGCAACCATCCCTTGCATAACATCCCTTCGGAGGAGAGGAACATCCCATCATCCCATTTTCTCTCTTCTCTCCTCCACTTATTTTCTTCCGGTGAGATCATTTCATATATCGTTGAATGTTCGCTATCGCATCGTCCGTCGGCAACGGATCCTTTATATCATCTCCGACAGGACATACAAAGATACAACGACCGCATGGGGACGTTCCCTTTTCCCTAAGCGGCGCGGAATGCTCCACGCACTTCTGTTTTTCTGTTATTTCATCGGGATACATATCCGCAGCTACCGCATCGATCGGACATTCGTCCTTGCATTTCATGCACCATCTGCAGTGATGTTCCTCCGACGGTCTTCCGCAAGGGAGTTCCGCCGTTGTTATTATTGACACGAATCTTATCCTCGGCCCGTTCTTTTCCGTTATGAGCATACCGCTTACGCCGAACGTTCCCATTCCCGCCAGATAAGCGGAATGACGATGCGAGAAGAACGATGACGCATCTTTCTTCAGACCTTCGATGCCTTGGTATCCGTCCCTTGAAACATATACGGAAGGGTATCCCAGAATATGAAGTTCCATAGCGATCCTCTGAGCCGCATGATCTAACATTGAATTTACTGTTTTGTAATGTTCCGAATAATATGTTGACGGGGCGGTCGCAAGTATCGTCCTTTGTACCGGTATCCCGAGAACAATGACGGAACGCGAGCCTTGCATTAATGCCGAAGGTCTTTCACATTTCGGTATTATTTTTTTCACAAGTTCGTCGGTATCCCATGAATCAACATCCGCAAAACCAACATCGGTTATGCCCAATGACCTTGCCAATGATCTTATCTTATCGGACAACTCGGTATCCATATTAATGAATATACTTGATTGCTTTTATATTCTGCGTAATTACGTACCGTGTCGGATAACTCCTTTTGATGTGTTTTGACGTATCTGTTATGGATCCATTCAGAGAGCGTGTTCGTTTATTATTTTTAATTATAATTAAACCAGCTATGCTGGTTTAATATATATTAAAAATTAAAAGCATGAAAAGTGATACGGACACGGAAAGGTTAGAATGTAAAGCCCGCCCCCAAAGTTCCAACCCACAGGGGCAGGCGGCCATTTCATCCCTTCCGGGACGGTTCAGTCATGGCTAAAGAGAGATGCACGAGCAGAAATATAACATGTTGGGGCAAATATAACGACGATCTTGTGAAAAGAGGCGTGTTCGTCTGGGGCCTCGGCTTCTTAGGATCATGGGATGAAGATGTTAAAAAGATGAATACGGAAAAGAAAGGAAGGCCGTTCGATTTCCCGGATTCATTGTTCATATTTTGTGAGAGGGTGAGAGCGACGGTTAACATCCAACTGCGAATGCTTGAAGGAATGCTCAGAGAGATATTGGAATTGTTCGGGCGCAAAGCACCCGATCACTCAACGATAGAAGAAAGATGTTCACAGCTGGTATGGAAATATCCGACGCGGGAATACGAAGAATATGGGAACGTGGGTGTGGATTCCACCTGTATAAACGTAACGAACCGAGGAGAGTGGTTATCCGAGAACTATGATCTGAAGAGAGGTTTTTTCAAAGTACATCTTGCTGTCGATACGGAAACCGACAGGATACTGGCTCATCGGGTCACCGATGAGCATACCGGTGACCCGGGTATGATGATTCCGCTCATAGATGATTCGATATTGAACGGATTTTATCCGGACAAAGTGTTGGGAGATGCGGCATATGATGCCAAGTACAATTGGCAGGGATTGGTGAATGACAGGAAGATAAGGGATACGGTAATAAATCTCAGAAGCAGCGACGTTCATGCGAACGGCTGTCTGCACAAGGGACAGTTGATAGAAGAAAGGGATAAGGTCGGAAAGGATCAGTGGAAGAAGGACCACGGCTACGGGATGAGGTGGAAATGCGAATGTACGAATTCCGATCTGAAAAGACTGACAGGACAGTATACGCATTCCCGCAAGCCGGAAAGAATAGAGAATGAGATGGATTGTAAGATACAGGTGTTCAACAGACTCAAGAAATGGAGAGGTCAGTAGTTATCCGACACAGTAGTAATTACGTGCGCAGAGCGAATACAGAACACCTAGTACGGACAAACGCTGCAGTCGTGGTTGGCGCATTCTTCGTTGTCTATCTGCCACCTTAACGCCCACTCTTTTACCGTCTTTATCGCCATGATGAGTTCAATACCGCCTTCGGTCAGTTTGTACTCGCTCTTGAGCGGTATCGTGGATGCATCCACTATCCTTTGGATGAGACCTTCCGATTCAAGTTCTTTGAGCCTCTGTGACAGTATTTTCGGAGTTACCTCCATCAGCGTGTTCTTGAGTTCGGAGAACCTTCTCATCCTCCCTTGTCCCTTGTAAAGTTCCAAAAGTATGAGGAATGTCCACCTTTTTGCCAGATAATCCATGGTTTTGTAAACTGTGCAATCGTGATTCATGCGTCAGGTAAGAAATTTGATAGATATAAAATATGTGGTAGTAAAATGAAGCCTCGGAGTGATTTAACACCATTTTTCCGGAAAAACGGTAAAAACGTCAATGCTTTTTGGATGATGCCGAACGTACGTATTATAAAAAAGTGTTCATCGCATCCATATGAATGGAAACGTGACCTCCTCGCGGAAAAGGTGGTGTTTGATATGTTCAGGCGTGCAAAGGATAGGGTAGTAAAAATGGTGCAGACGCCGGGATTTGAACCCGGGCAAGTAGCTTGGAAGGCTACAATCCTAGCCAGACTAGATCACATCTGCCGCAGAGGTTTGTAACTTTCAACTCGTATATAATTATACTGTTTCACCCCCGGCGAAACAACAAATATTAATCCCGTGATATCAATGGGTTGCCATGCGCCGTTCCGAACCCGTCCTCACCGATCCCGACGACCTCAAGGTATGGAACAAGATCGATGATATAGATCAGGAAGGGAAAAGATGGAGACGGCAGCAGGATAAATTGACCATTTTAGCGGTGATAGACAACGCTCTGACGCCTGCGAAACATCTGCATTCCGCCGTTCTCGTGAAAATGTTAAGGAAGGCGGCACATGAAAAAGTAAGCAATTTGGAATCTGTTGCAATAAAGATACTTGACGTATGCAGACCCGGGGATATGTTCCCCATAATGGAGGCTGCGGACATTGTCATCAGGGACGGGAGTTTAGAGGTCTCACGTTCTCTGATGGATCGCCTGACGGATGTTCCCGATACGGCGTTCATGGAATACCTTAAAGGAATGTTCGCATCCCGTTCCGGTGATGAGAAGGGTGCGGTCAACCATCTGATACGTTCCAACGCCATAGACCAGTCGTTCATCAGAACGTATGATGTCCTGATCTCAATGGATCCGGGAAAGGGATGGGATGTTCTCAGGAACATACCTTTGATAATGGCCGGAGAAAAACCGAAGCAGGTGCACACTGACGACAAGGATATGCTTGATCTTCAGATCATATATGATAAATGGTACGGCGATGAAAGAGGCGTTGCCAGAAAATTACTGAATTCGTCCGCCGGTTATCTGTCCGGACATCTGGACTTCCTGCTGGCGGCGGCCAGGATGAACGGTGATACCGGCGAATATGATGTTTCGTTGGAATTGTATGAACGTGTACTGACAAAATATCCTAATATTGACAGCGTGACCATCGAAAAGGCGAATATCCTTTCGGCGATGGGAAAACAGGACGAGGCGCTTCTGCTTATACACACGCTCGGTGATGAGAGTAAGAACAACAGGAACGTCATGGAATGCACCCTGAAAGCGTTAGCGACCGCAAATACTGAGCGTGAATTCATGCCGTATGCGGAAAAGTTCCTGAATTCCGAGCATGGTGACAAGGACGGACACATGCTTGTCTGCGGACTCATGTCAAAGATAGGAATGAACAACGAGGCCAGCAAGATACTTAGATCGCTGATACTTATGTTCCCCGATGACGTTGATGTGCATTTGGCGAACGCAAAGAATGAGATAGAACTGGAAAGGGACTCTTCCGCGCTGAGATCTGCTGACAGAGTTATCAAACTTTCTCCCAGATCGCCTGACGGATACTGCATCAGAGCGGACATCCACCTTCGGAAAGGGAGAATGTGGAACGCAGTGAAGGACGGCGAACACGCATTGAAGTACGGTCATGACCACCTCGGTTCGCTCTCGGTGATGAAAAGCATACGGATACGCATGAAAGAATACGATAAGGCATTGGATCTATGCAGACAGATGCTTATCATCGAACCCGGAAATGCGGATGCGATGCGCGACATGGCATTCGCGTTGGATATGCTGGGAAAAAGACAGGATGCGATGGAAGAGTACAAGACCGCATTGCGTTCGAAAAAGGACGTTAAAATGCTTATTTCCGTTATATCCGCACTGATAGAAGGGAACCGCCCCCGAGAAGCGGCCGGAATGGCGAAAGAATTCGTGGACGATACCGACGGCGCTGACCTCTGGTGCCTCAGAGGTAACGCGGAATATTGTTCATCGGATTATATCGGTGCCGCTCACTCATACTCGAAAGCACTGGATAGAAGGCCTGATGACGCAAGATTATGGCATTCAAAAGGACTTGCGGAAGAAAAAGCGGGAATGTACGCGGAAGCGGAATCATCGTACGACAGAGCGGTCATAACAGATCTCGATAATCCGGAATTCTGGCTGTCCAAAGCGATCGTGCAGGAAAAACGCGGGGACCTGAAGGGTTCGGTGCTTTCGCTGAACAGAGTGATATCACACTCTCCGGACAATGTCTTTGCGCTTGTGAAGAAGGCAAAGATACTTTCACATACCGGCAGAATGAAAGAATCGCTGGTCTTCCTTGACCATGCACTGAAGGTGGACGGCAGGAACATAAAGATACTGGACATCAAGAAGGACATCTGCAAACGGAATGAATTGTACGACGGCGTTATATCCGTATGCAAAGTTATTTTAAACATTGACAGAAAGAACGCCGGCGCGATCGTTGATATGGCCGAGGCATATCAAAAGAAGGGAGAGCATGAAGAATCTCTTAAGGTACTTAGCGAAATGTCATCTGATCTCGGTGAGATCGGCGTTCTCAGGATGAAGAAGAATTCCGCCAAACTCAGCGGTAACATCGAAGTTGAGATAGAAGCGTGCAGATCTATACTTGTATTAGAACCGAGCAGCCGTTCCGCGAAACTGGAACTTGCGGATGCGCTTGTACGCAACGGACGCAACGAGGATGCCATGGAGATATACGATTCGATTCAATCCAACGATCCGAAGGACGCCGAGGTCATTGTGCTGCGCGGTAAACTGAGAAGCGCGATGGGCGACGGACAAAGCGCCGTCGCGCTGTATCACGAGGCGGTTCTCAAAGATCCGGAGAACAGCGGCACACTGAACGAACTGGCGAATGCATTGTGCGATTCCGGAGAATATGATGAGGCATTGAACATGATCGCCAGAGCGATCGAGATATCTCCCGATCTTGTGTCAGCATACCTTACCAAAAGTAAGATACTGGTATCGATGAACGATACGCAGAACGCATTGACATCACTGAACGATTCCCTCGATGTCGTTCTGGAGCGCGGAACGGTACACATGCGCATAGGCGAGATCCACGAGTTGCGCGGAGAACTGGAGGATGCGCTTGGATCGTATGATTCCGCCGTACGGAGCGGCATAGATGACGCGTATTTCAGAAAGGGATGCATATATGACGCTCTCGGCGACCGCGAGGGAGCGAGGAAGAATTACATCACCGCGTGCAGGATGGACGAAAGCAACTCCCGAGCATGGGAGAAAGCAGGCACGATGCACTTGGAGGACGGCGAGTACGACGAAGCGAGGAAATGTCTTGATACTGCATTAAGAAAGGATCCTTTCGATGCTTCGGCACTCCTGAGCCGTGCAAGGCTTTATGTGAAAGAAGGAGAAAAGGAGAAGGCGATACCCATATACCGTACGCTTTCCGGACACGACGATTGTGCGAATGGTGTCAAAGAAGAATTGAATATGCTTCTTGATGTAACGGAGGATGTCCCTGAAGCAATGCCCTTTAACATTGAGGACATCCCCGCAAAAGATGATGATCCGCAGGAAGACGATGACAGTGATAACAATGACATGGATGACCTTGGCGAAATATACGATATTGCATTACTGGCACTTGAGCGTGCGTATGACACGGGAAGCGCAATAAGCGACAGCCGGATGCTCTCGGGACTCGGGATCAAAGGAGCGAAAAAGAAGAAGATGCTCAGTTACCTTTCCGACATAAAGGAATACGGCGATATAGACACGGGATCAAAGGAATTCGACAGGATGGAGAGACTTTCCAAGAACGTCATACTTGCGGAGTGCATAGAAGATATCGATTCCAATCCGCTTGTCGGGATACCTGCTGCATACATGGCATCCACCGCGGAAACGATAGACGATGCGAAGAAACTTATTGCGTACATCTACAGATCGATAAACAGTGATCTTGAACCTGTCGCTTTTTCAAATGATATTTCGGATGCCGTTGCCGAAGTATCGGAAATGTCCGGGGATATAACAGTATACGGCATAATGAGGATGTTCAACGTAGGTATCTTCACTGCACGGACAATAGAGAAACTTTCCAAGAAAAGCGGAAAGGATGACAATATGCACATCTAATACGATGTCATCTCTGATTTCATGAACTCTCTCAGCAGACATGTGGCATAATTCCCTTTCGGAAGAGAGAACATCAGTTCGTATCCGTTCTCGTTCATATTATGTTCAATGTTCCCGACCGGACATATTATCTCGCGTCTGCTGCCTTTTGAACTGCAATGCGGCAGCCCCGGTACCATAAAATCGTTGTTCGTTAAATTTTCCGCAGATATCACTTTGTTCTCGATATCTCCCATCTCGCCACCCGAAATAATTGAATCGATCCCGAAAAGCGTTATCGTGATGAATGCTTTACCCGAACGCAACTGCCGTTCAACAAGATCGATATTCTTTGATGTTACGATGACCGGTCTTTCATGGAAAGGCGTACCGTTCGCGTCCGTCGGTATGATGACGTCTCCCTCCACCGGTCCATTCAGCGGTATACCTGCATTCATCCTTTCGCTCAGCATTACGTTGAACAGATATGACTGATAAGCGTGGGTGAACATCATCTGCAGGTTCGGCGGAAGTTGAGATATCGCTCCTATGTCATCGTCGGGACGTTTTATCAGATGTTCCGCCATTATCTTTTCAAAGGACATTGTCTTCGGCATTATCTTAAGTGCATCCTTCATCGAAGAACGGTCTTTCAGCATCGTTCTGGCATCGATCGTGTCCTGTGCTTCGTATTCCGATACCTGCGATAAGTAGATATCAACCGCTTTTCTGAAATTACCGCGTATTATGTTCTCGCCGACCAGATGCGTTATCGGTCTTGTCGTTCCGAAACGCTGAACTCCGAAGTAATTGGGAAAACCGCCTAATGCTTTTATATCCGCGGACACCGAATCAATGGACCGCTGTATATCTTTCGCCGGAATTGCGCATTCTTTTACGGATATTTTGAATTCGTTCCCTATGAGGTCGCCTATCTGGATGTTGCGTGACGATCTGTATGCTCCGTTTATTGATATGTCCTTAAGCATAACTTTCTGAATTGCATCATCCGGCGCTTCGAAAGACATCAGTTGCGTTGTCACAGCACGTTTATCCTTCGTACCTGCGAAACCTACTCTTTCCCGGGATATTCCCATTGTCCGAGATAACATCCTTACCAAACGATTCGTTTCCCAATTCCTTGTTGTGACGTCGGCGATGATGAATCTTCCGTCCTTGCGTTCTTCCGGACGTTTTGATATCTCGCGAACGATGAAGTCCTCCGGTTCCGATTTCAAACGTCCGCCTGTACCGTCAGCCGAACTCAGATAAAAACGCATCCCGATATCATATTCCGCAGTGCCGCATATGCGATACATGGTCACTTCTTCACGTTAAGGACGGAACAATATTCGGATATTGCATTCGCAGCCTTCTTTATGGCCTCTTCCGGCGTTCCCTTTTTGGTTGAGACGAAAAGAATGGGATCCTCAAGTTCCGGATGCTCGTCCATGTAACGAACGTTAGAAACATTCGGATCGTCCGAGAGTTCACTCAGAAGCGGAGTAATAACGGACATGTTCGCATCTTTGATGCGCAGGGTCACGGAATCCTTTGTTCTTTCAACCAGATTAAGTTCCATGTTCCCCTCGAATACCGTACTTGTTATAAATCTTTTGGAATTATTGCTGGTAAAACCCCTGACACAATCACCTATTACCTTTTGCTTTATTATGCGGCTTGCACAACATTTGACAATTTTTTGCGTCCGTCAGGCCGCCTTTGCTCCATGCGGCTACATGATCAGCATCCATGTCCTTAAGATCCCATATCCTGCTTTTAGCAGCGTCATGTCCGATTGCACAATGCGGACAATTCGACGATCCTTTTGCTTTTGCTTCATCGGTCTGTTGTTTGTATGTTAACTGTTTTGTTGCATCATCAAAAATACGGACATCCAAAAGCCGTGTATCTTTCTCTCCACCTAAAATATATTCAAAAATCCCACGCCTATTTTTAACGTAGGTGTCGTCATACAGTCTTTGTAATGAATCAGATACTTTAGACGGATCATATGATCTCGCATGATATTCCTCGTATAATTTTCCCCAATCCAACCCACACATTTCTTTCTTGACATCTTGGAATACACCTGACACCCAGTCCAGTACTGCATTGAAATAAGTCTTCAACTCCTTGATGCTCGTATCATATCTGTGCATCGACATGTATCCCTCTATTCCAAGATTCTGTGACGCGGCGATCCATTGCAATGCCGTTGCCATGAATTCCTGTCGTTTCACCGTGCCGGAGATGTATGAACTCCATTTCTGGGTGTTGGCATTATTGGAATTGCTGAACTCAGCCTTGGCCAGCGTCACAAATGTTCCTGAAAATATCGAATTGAGCAATTCCTGTTCATTCAATGGAACTCCTGCGATATTTATTGTTTTGAACCATTCCTTGATCTCACTTTCTTCACCCTTGCAATGGTAAACGAGGAGGTCGCTATCTATAATCTTTTTCTGCTTATCAACAGGCAACGAACTGAACAACTGTTCTCGGTCATTCTCATCACGGATCGCGAATTTACCTGTTGTGAAACGACCTATCGAAGTGATCCGTTGTTGTCCGTCCAATATCTCAAATTTATCATCAGTGACATCGACAAAATAGATCAAACCCAGAGGATATCCCTTGAGTAGTGATTCTATAACTGCAACATCTTTCTTTCCATCGGCATAAATGTAATTGCGC
>WQXR01000025.1 GCA_009784745.1 Methanomassiliicoccaceae archaeon
ATATCTTTAAACGGATTTGAATATAATAATTCATTCGAACGATATCATATCGATCAAGCGTTCGCAACGGCCGTATCGTCAATAACTTTCATCAATTCTTCTTCATTTTTTATCGGCCTTGCGAGCATTATCTTTGCTGCCCTTTTCCTGCCTATTCCGGGAAGGGACGATATTGCGTTCATATTTGCCTTGTTGATCGGGAAAGGATATTCTATTCCCGTGACGGATCTGAATCCGTGTTCCGTGATGATCACATCGCAGGACCTGTTGACATTCGTTACATACGGTATCCCAATAAGCAGAGGATACGTACCGATCTGCCTTCCGAATGTGATGCCGTTGTCAATTGTCTCCAAGTAGACATTTTTCAGTACCGTTCCGACGGGAATAATCCTTTTCAGCATCGGAGCATCGATATTCTCGCGTATCTCCTGTTTGTACCGTTTGAATTTGCTGTTATCTATCTTCGTAATGAATTCCTTTCTCACCGGAAGCACCTGACGGATGTTTATCCTCCTTATCATAAGGTCTTCCGTTACGATCTTTTTCAAAAATTCTATGTTCGTACGGTATGTATCATTCGTTTCATTATCCAATCCAGCTATCAGATTCAATCCCGGCAGCAGTTTGGGCATACCGTTCTCTCCGCGCTCCGATCCTATTTCGTTGATAAGGCGGATCGCTTTCATTACATGTTCAGGTGTTGCATTGAGATTGTTCGCTTTTATTACGTTGATATCGGCACTTTCCATACCAAGCGCAAGCACGTTGCCGGGGGTGCAGCATTCTGTTAATGTTCTCAGAATGTCAGAAGAAAGATCAGGATATTCTGCGATGACCGCAGGATTTGCATTGTCAACGTGAAGAACGTCAAATCTCATTTCACGAAGAGGAACGAACAACTTATTTACAGTATCTGGACAAGGTTTAGGTATTCCTAAATAATCCTCAGAACCGTATGAAATTATACATGTTTGCCCGCCGATACGGACATTACGCACACCCAATTCTTTCAGGTGAGCGACCTCCTCCAAAATATCTGACGGAGAGCGCATCAGCGGCTTCCCCTTAAGAGGTTCAATGCAATACGAACACCCCCCGCTTTTGAACCGATGGCATCCTCTGTACGTTTCCACCTCGGCGATAAGCGGCATCGGATGATCCTGATGTTCTTTCACGATGTCCGCACCCAGAAGCATCCACCTGTTCCATTCCTTCAGCGTTCTCAGACGTTCGTTCACTTCTTTTCCTTTCAAACCATCGTACAACGATGCGGCCAGATCAGTTCTGATCTGAAAATCAAAACTTTCCGCAGCGTCGGAAGATGACAACGAGCCGCCGATAAGTTTCCATCCGCTCAATTTCGGAATTAAATTTGCTATTTCATTGGAAGACATAGGCATCGATCTCAAATACCGCCCGGGAACGGTATTGCCGGAAAGAACAACACTCACGGAAGCCTTCGGTATCTTGCATCCTTTCCTTATTTTGTCTATCGTGACATACTCGACAACAGCACCTCCGTCAACGGCAGCACCCGCAACGGAACGTACCATCGGTGAGATGTAAGGAGGAACTCCCAATGCGGCAGGGTCATCGATGTATCCGTCGATAAGAAGCACTTTGATATCGGTCTCGGTCATCTCAAACCTCCTAAGTTCGCATTAAATATAAATATAGATAGCAATATTATACCTTTTACGTCGTATATTCGAAGAAATACTACGAAATTCGTAAATTAGAGGGAGAACAGATGGCAGAAGAGAACATTACAGTGGAAGAGCGTCTCGCAAAGGCAAAGCAGCCCGGGATAGACGCCATGATATTACACAAATATTACGGAGGAAAGATCGAGGTCGTTCCGAAAGCGGCGGTACGCGCATTCAGCGACTTTGCGATATGGTACTCGCCGGGCGTGGCCGAACCGTGTAAAGCGATAAACAAGGACATTGACGAGGTGTACGCACACACGTGCAAGTGGAACACCGTTGCAGTAGTTTCAGACGGTACAAGAGTTTTAGGACTCGGCGACATCGGACCGGAAGCAGCGATGCCGGTCATGGAAGGCAAAGCAATGCTGTTCAAGTACCTCGGCGGTGTGGATTCGATACCGATATGTCTTGACACCAAGGACCCGGACAAAATAATTGAAACGGTGAAGTTAATAGCACCGTCGTTCGGCGGCATAAACTTAGAAGATATATCAATGCCCAAGTGTTTTGACATTCTCGACACATTAAGAAAAGAATGCAAGATACCGGTGTGGCATGATGACCAGCAGGGAACGGCGACCGTCGAGGTCGCCGGTGCGATAAATGCAATGAAGATCGTAGGCAAAAAGATCAACGAAGCGAATCTCTGTCTCGTTGGAGCGGGTGCCGCGAACATCGCAATTGCGAGACTGCTTCTCGGAACGGGATTCAATCCGAAGAATCTCTGTATGGTGGATTCAACAGGAATACTCAATTTGGAAAGAGAGGAGATAAAGGACACATTCAAGCAGAAATGGGAGATATGCCAGAAAACGAACGGTGCAGGCAAGAGAGGCGGACTTAAGGAAGCGATGAAGGGTGCCGATATTGTCATAGCAGCGTCAAAACCGGGACCCGGGACCATTCCGGCGGAATACGTTAAATTGATGGCAAATGACCCCGTCGTCTTCGTAACGGCGAATCCGGTACCGGAGATGTGGCCTTGGGAGGCTAAAGAGAACGGTGCAAAGATAGTTGCGACCGGTCGCTCAGATTTCCCGAACCAAGTGAACAACTCAATGGGATTCCCTGCGATATTCCGCGGAACGCTTGATGTACGTGCAAAAACGATATCGGATGAGATGTGTATCGCCGCCGCTAAGGAATTAGCAAAATGCGCCGAAGAGAAAGGCATCCACGAAGAATACATCATCCCAATGATGAGCGAGTGGGAAGTTTTCCCGCGCGAAGCGGTTGCGGTCGCGCTGAAGGCGCAGGAACAAGGCCTTGCGCGCCTGAAACTGTCCAGACAAGAGATCTACGACCGTGCTGAGTTCATGATCAAGAGATCAAGGGACCTCACGGCAAAGATGATGAAGGACGGTTTCATCGCCGCACCGGAAAAAGCGTACAAATAAACATTTAAAGCCGCATCGGTGCGAACCGATGCGGCACTTTCGATATTATTAAGAAAAGTTGTATCCATATCCTCTCGGGTCGAGCGCATAGGAACAGCTCGGAGATACATTCAATGTGACAAAAAGTTAGAGATATAGGTGAATAGCAGGGGATTAGATGGGAAAATTTTCAGAACTGATGTCCAAATCATTGCTCAAGAAACGCGCTTTGATCTACACGATGCAATACATCGGGCGAGAAAGAAAACCGTTTTTGACGAACATGTTCGATTATGTGAGAGTTTCTTCCCTGGAGCTTGTTGCCGAGGAAATATATGATAAGGCAATAGACGGGGCAGTTGCAGAACTCGGTGTGTATAGGGGAGATTTTGCGAAGATCATCAATGAGGCATTTCCAGACCGGAAATTGTATTTGTTCGATACGTTCGAAGGGTTCGATGACAGAGACACGAATATTGAAAAAGAGAAAAAGTTCTCTGAAGGAGATCAGGATTTTTCCGATACGAACATAGAACTTGTACTCTCAAAGATGAAACACCCCGAGAACTGCATTGTGAAAAAAGGATACTTTCCGGATACCGCAAAAGACGTGAACGAGTCCTTTGTTTTTGTGAGCATAGATGCGGATCTGTACGAGCCGATCTACAACGGGCTCGTGTATTTTTACAAAAACATGGAGGGCGGCGGCGTAATTTTTGTACACGACTACAACAATGATGTGTATAAAGGCGCAAAAGAAGCCGTAAGGAAGTTTTGCGCAGAGAACGACATAGGGTATTTCCCGCTAAGTGATGCGTGCGGAACAGCAGTAATAATCAAACCCTGACACGCGCGCACGTCAGTTTCCTTTAATTTTTTCCAGCAACTTTCCAAAGAACCCTTTGATGATGTCGACCCAAACACCATGCGGGCAGAAAGGACCGACAATGTATGCATCATATATCTCACAAAGACGGCCAGCCTCAAGGAACCTGTCCTTCAGCGGAATATGACCTCGGTCAACATAATATCTGTTGTAAGTGTCGACCATTGCAACCTCGTACCCATTATTGATGAGTATATGTTCCCAGTCCTCGAAAGACGGCTTTCGTGTACCCGGAACCGCAGATTCGACCACAAAGACCCACGGACGATATCTTTTGAGATCCAATCCTTCCAGCACTTGTCTGCTATATCCTTCCGCATCTATCTTACAGAAGTGTATGTCGCCATCGGGGCGCATATCGTCAAGTATCTTGGTCAGGGTCATAATTTTTATCACGGTAGGATTGGATACTGCCTCCTTTTTCGCAAGTGATCGATCCAATGTAGCCATCCAGCCTTTTCCATATAATTCTAATTCTGTTTCACAGTTTCCTGCGCCCACGCAGATATTGATATCCCGCGGCCTGTCTGCCTGCAGAAGATCATAACATATTTTCTGCGGTTCAATGTTTATTCCGGACCAGCCACGGTCATAGAACAATTTAGTGACCGAACAGTCCCAGGGATCATTCGCACCAACGTCAATGTATGTGCCGTTCTCAACTTCCTTTAACACATGGAACAGAACAAGATCAATACATTCTGTGGTATGAATGGCCACTTTTTCCTTCATGAGACGACCAACCCGTTGCACCTATGTATTGGTTCCGCCTCTCCCGAACCATACCATTCAACCAAAAGGTATGGTGACATCAGAGAAGGGCGTTGGATATACACTCGACGTTCTCAATTCCCTTTATTGAACGAAGACCGTCCTCCAGTTTGCTGCCTATGCTCTCATCCGAATCATCAATGATGAATCCGGCAACAACTTTCTTCAGACCGAACGCAACAGGAACGATCTTTGTCTCGATCACCGTAACACCGTTCGGAACAACGCTTTTCAACGAATCGATAACGGAATCAAGCGGAACATCCGTGCTTTCCGGCATGAGGTCATACTGCGCGGCTATCCTTCCCATGTGATCACGGTCCTTTGAATCCGCATTTCTTGCATTCGTACGTGATGCCCTGGTCGCGGCACTGTGCGCATCTCCCTATCTCATAACTGCCGCATTCGGGGCAGTTGAAGAAGGTGTTGCCGTGTCCTAAGAGTCTGACACCGCATGATGAACATATCTTATCGTTTGCCATGAGCAGACCGATAATTTTGCTCATATATAAACAGCATTGCTTACTTGCATTTTTTCGAAGAGCGGGCGTACATGCGTTATAATACGAGAAACGAGGTGAACGTAGCATGGAAACAAGACCGGAATGTGTACCGTGTTTACTAAAAAGGGTGATATTCCAAGCGGAACTTGCATCGAACGATTCCGTTATCGATTCATTGAAAGCGGCAACGAAAGCATTCTCCGAAGGATTGCGGAAGGATCGTAACTCAGCGGAACTCGCGACGGAAGTTCACAGTGCGGCGTATGAAGCGATGAACGTGAAAGATCCGTATCTTGAACTGAAGATACGTGCCGACAGAGTAGCAGAAGAATTCATCGGTCCGGCGGAAGAGTACATAACATCATCCGATGACCGGATGAAAGCGGCAATATTAATGTCATCAATAGGCAACATAATGGACTTCGGGATGGGTCTGGCAATAGATGACCCAGATGAGTTCAGGTCAGAGTTCAACAAACTGATAGAACAAGGTATAGGACATGATGACACTAAAGCCGTAAAGAGTATTCTCTCATCTGCGAAGAATATCGTTTACATTTTTGACAACTGCGGCGAATCGCAGTTGGATAAACTGCTGATACGGGAAATAAAGAAGAACGGAACAAAGGTAACGGGTGTGGTAAGGGGAGAACCGATACTCAATGATGTTACGCTGAAAGATGCGGAACGCATAGGCCTTGACAAAGAAGTTGACTCAATGCACACAACGTCGGAATTCAGGATAGGCCTGAAATTAGATGCATTGACGAAAGAACTGAAAAAGGAAATATCATCCGCAGACATGATAATAGCAAAGGGAATGGCCAATTTCGAATCGCTTTCCGATCAGAATGTTCCTGTGCCAATCGTATACATTCTCCGATCAAAATGCAGACCGGTCGCCGATGCACTCGGAATACCGTTAGGAATAAACGCCGTGATCATGAAAATGCCGGACGAAGGTAAATAATCCCAATGCGATACCACGGTGATAAAATGAAGATACGTCAAGCGGTCGTGATGGTCGGCGGAAAGGGTACTAGACTGAGGCCGTTAACGAACGATCGTCCGAAACCGATACTTCCGGTCCTTGACAGACCGTGTCTTTCGTATCTGATATCTTCTCTTGCCAAAGGCGGCATTGAACATGTGATATTAGCATGCGGCTACCGTTCGGAGAAAATGGCTTCCGCGATCGGTGACGGATCGAAGGAAGGGATCAAAATAGAATATGCGTACGAGGATGCACCGATGGGGACCGCCGGCGCAATAAAATTGCTTGAATCCCGTTTAGATGATACGTTCGTCGCTGTCAACGGCGACGTGTTCGCTGACTTCGACCTGAAAAAAGAGATAGACGAACACGTGAGGTCAAAAGCATCGCTTACGATATCATTGACAAAAGTTGAGAATCCGTGCGAGTTCGGGATAGCAAGACTGGACAGCAGCGGAAAGATATTGGAATTCAAAGAAAAACCTAAGCCGGAAGAAGTGTTCTCCGATCTTATCAACGCAGGTGTTTACGTAATTGAGAAAGAGATACTGAAGTACGTTCCGGAGAACAAGATGTACGATTTCTCAAAGGAATTAACGATAGACATAATGAAAAAAGGATACAAGGTACAGGGACACATGATAAGCGGTTTGTGGTTAGATGTCGGAAGACCAAAAGATCTGTACGGCGCGAACATCACCGCCGCAGAAGTATACGCGGGCAAAATGTCCGATGATATCAAAGATTCAAAGATAAGCGGACCCTTCTATCTCGGACTCGGAGGAAAGATAACGGATTCGGAGATATCCTCATCGGTAATATCGAACAATTCCGAAATAACAAGGTCAAAGATATCCGATTCATTGATAATGGCCGATTGTGATATAACCGACGCGTCAATAACGGGAAGCATAATAGGCGAAGGATGCAGAATACGCAAACACGTGAAAATAATCAACTCCGTTATCGCCGATAACATGACAATAGATGAAAATACGGTAATTGATAACAGGACGGTCGGATGATGAAAGAGTTCATAAGGGCAAGGGCACCGCTGAGAATAGGTATGGCCGGCGGAGGAACAGATGTTGAACCGTATGCGTCGGAAAGGGGGGGATGCGTGTTCAACACGACCATCGACAAATACGCGTATTGTACGATAGTTCCGAACGGGAGCGACCGTTTGAGTATCGTTTCATTAGATTACGGAACGTTCGAGGCACCGCTGGACGGCGGGCCGTTAAGATATGACGGCAACATGGATCTGATAAAGGCGGTAAGCAATCATTTCAGCATAAAGGAAGGATTTGATGTTTTCATCCATTCTGATGCGCCCCCGGGCTCGGGACTAGGAGGGTCGTCAACAGTTATCGTTTCAGTATTGGGCGCAGTGACGGAATGGTTGGGCTCCAAACCGAACGATCATGATCTGGCGGAACTTGCGTTCAAGCTGGAGAGAGAGGAACTGGGCCTTAAAGGCGGTAAGCAGGATCAGTACGCTGCCGTGTTCGGGGGTTTCAACTTAATGGAGTTCGGAAAGTTCGGCGTCAGAGTGAACAAAGTTCGTTTGAAAAGCGATGTTGTGAACGAATTACAGTATTGCTCACTGCTTTGCTATACCGGAAGATCCCGGGAATCTGCGAACATAATAGAATCGCAAATGAAAAGTTACGGCAAAGGAAGCAATACCGGTGCATTGGACGAATCAAAAAGACTGGCGGTGGAAGGAAGGAACGCTCTCGCGCGCGGTAACGTGAAAGAATTCGGCAAAACTCTGAACGAGGCATGGGAACAAAAGAAGAAGTTCACGCCGGATGTAACGAACAGTATCCTTGACAAATGTTATTCAACGGCAATGAATAACGGTGCGGTCGGAGGAAAAGTCTCAGGTGCCGGCGGCGGAGGTTTCATGTACTTCGTCTGCGAGTATGACAAGAAACATATAGTGGCGAAGGAACTGAACAAAATGGGTGCAACGATAACCGACTTTATGTTTGAAAATAATGGGGTGCAGACATGGAGGACCAAAGGATGATACCGCTGATATCGAACGAACTGGAAGTGAGCGCGTCCGTGATAAGGATGATAGATCCGAAAATGATATCAAAGATAGCGGATGTTCTTATTGACACGATAAAGAACGGAAAGAAAGTAATATTCATGGGCAACGGCGGCTCATCGGTTGATGCGCAACACTTGGCGGCAGAATTCACCGGCCGATACTTAATGGAAAGGGCGTTGATGCCTGCGATATCATTATCGAACATAGCACCGGTAACGGCGATAGGCAACGACTATTCTTTTGATATGGTATTCAAAAGACAGACAGAAGCGTACGCTGAGAAAGGAGATGCGGTCATATGCATCTCAACATCGGGAAATTCAAAGAATATCATAGAAGCGATGATCGCTGCAAAAGAAAAAGGAGCAACGGTCATAACATTCACAGGCGCAGGCGGTGTGATGAAGGACATGGCCGATCATGCCCTCATAATTCCTTCGAAAGAAACGCCGAGGATACAGGAAGCATACATGGTCGCCGGCCACGCGATATGCGGTCTCACTGAGCGCGGCGTATTCGGAAAAAAGGCGGTCTTCGTTGACCGTGACGATACGATAGCAAAGGACGTTCCGTATTGTGCCAGACCGGAAGATATGAAACTCTTTGACGGCGTTCCTGAAGCAATCGCAAAACTGAACAATTCAGGTTACTTAGTTATCGTTGTAACAAATCAATCAGGCGTCGCAAGAAAAAAATTCACAGAAAAAGATCTCGCTGAGATACATGAGAAGATGATCGCGGACGTGAAGAAAGGCGGAGGGAGGATAGATGACATCTTCTATTGTCCGCACCATCCCGACGAAGGATGCAAATGCCGAAAACCGGGACCGGGGATGGGTGTCGCAGCGATCGCGAAGCATAAGATAAACACGAAGATATCCTTCATGATCGGCAACAGCGACGCAGATATCGAATTCGGAAATGCGATCGGTTGCACTTCAATAAAGGTGAACGAGAAGTTCACATTCATCGATGCTGTCAATAAGATATTGAAAGGATGATCATTTTTTGACATCTTTCGTACTGTCCACGCGGCTCCAGACGTTCATATCATCCTTTCCTTCTTTCACGTACGCTTTCGCTTTACGCCGTGCCGACATTTCCAAGAACATCGAATATGACATTTTTATCGGGTGTATCCCGAGATCCCGCATCGAACCGAATATCGCACGCACAAGCAGTTTGTTATTGTGTGTGGAAAAAGAATAGCCGAACTTCTTTTTCATGTGTTCTTCGCCTATGTTGACGCGTATCCTCTGCTTCATGAAATCTTCTGTCGTTCCGGGTCCGCGGTTCAGGACAACGGCGTCCGGTGCATAAACTGCAATAAATCCTTTTTTCTCAAGTTCCATTTTTATTATGTCCTCGTCAGACTGCATATCTGTCGGAAGCCGTGTCCCGATATCTCTGAACGCCACAAGTTCACCGATCTTCGGTATTATCAGAGATATGTGATGATGCATCGACCAGATCATATGCGACGCAAATCCTGCAATATCCTTAGGATCATTCGTCGGTACCGGGTGACCGCCGACGATACCTACCTTTTCGTCACCGAACGGAGATATGAGATGACGCAGCGAAAATTCATCACGCAATATGTTGTCCGCGTTGAGAAGGACGCAGACATTTCCTTTTTTCTTGTCCAGAAATTCGTTGATCGCAAAATTCTTTCCCATTCTCCTTTCCTGGCGCACAAGGATCAGCGATTGGAATTCGTTGATCATTCGTTCAACGATATCATCAGTACCGTCAGTACTTCCGCTTGAGATGATAATTACTTCGTTTATTTCAAAACCGTCCGTTCTTTGCGAATAAACAGAACGTATCGCCCGTTCTATGTTATTCTCTTCGTTATATGCACACACGCAGACGGAAACGGAAAGCATCCTTTCAGGCAACGGTTCAATAAGTAATAAATGGAACGGTCATCCTTTCACTTTGCTCAGTACGGAAGCGGTGAATTTCCCCAACCGGCCGCATTGTCTCAGTATTGAAAAGATTATTTTCGACCCTATCTTAGATTCGCCGCCTTGCCGTTCCCCGAAATCGAATAATGTTTCTTCGATCCTGATATCATTCGGCGCGAATTTCAGAAGATCGAACAGGGCTTTGAATCCTGTTCTTTCAAAATACTTCTCATATTCTCCGATGACCGGAGTGAACACTTCCGTCCTTCCGCCGAACAGTCCGCTCATTATGTCCTTACTGCTTTGTTTCCCGCTGAATTTCAGTGTGAAGCATGCCAATGCCTGCCCCATCCACGATGATACCCATCTGCCGAACGATAACGCAGTTCTGTCGTTCCTTACACCTATCACCAGATCTGCGTCATTCGTAAGATGTTCGTATATATCCTTCAGCGCCGACACCGGATGCTGGAAATCGGAGTCCATATTGATGAAGAATTCCGTTCTTGATTCAACGATACCGTGGATGATGCTTGCCGATAATCCTTTATCATTTATATCACGAGTGATGAATCTGACGTTACCATCATTCTCAATAATTTTTTCGACGATATTCTTCGTATCATCCTTTGAGTTGTCATCCATCACAAGGATGTGAAATTCAGGATACGTTTCGCGGATACATGCGATCATATTGCCGATGTTCTCGGCCTCATTGTACGTCGGCAATATCACCGTGCATCCGTTCTGCATGCCGTCCCGAATGCATCAGGATAATAATTCCTTTTCTGTCAAGTTAGTGAGAGAACGGCGAACTTCGGCTGAAATATGAGTATATATACGCACGAACCCATTGCAGACGTGTGCTGCCGGAAGGTACGAAACAAGTGTTGACAGATTTCATGAAAAGGCCGATATTCATGATATTCATGATAGGCCTTGCCATAAGGCTGATACTGGCACCTCTTCTGACGTATGGGTTCGATATGATGCACTGGGCGCTGACGATACAGCACATACAGGCCGGTGCCGGACTGTACGGCGTGGACGGATACTGGTACACGCCCGTCTGGGGGTATTTCCTTGGTATATGGTCTTTTGTCATGAACCTGTTCGGCGTTGTCGATTACGGACACGTGTTCGACGAGGCGCTCGTTCTTGAGTTATTGCCGCTCGGTCACACTGCAACGGTAACAACGATACCGTTCAACGTCATGATGAAACTGCCGCTTATCGCAGCCGATATCATCGCCGGCCTTCTGATATACAGGATAATAAAGGAAATAACGAAGGATGAGAAAAAGGCGACATACGGATTCGCGTTATGGTTCCTGTGTCCGCTTGTGATATTCTCATCATCCATTCAGGGAATGTTCGACGTGGTCTCGGTAATGTTCATGCTTGTTGCGGTCTACGCACTCATGAAGAGACAGGACATTCTTGCGGGTTCCGCATTCGCAGCTGCCGTTCTTACCAAGATGTTCCCTGGCTATCTGATATTCGCGCTGATAGCGTATTTGGCGGTGAATCATAAAGGGGACAGAGAAACATTCCTCCGTCGTGTAGGCGTGGTGTCGCTGGGTGCCGTTGTAATGACGGCGATAATATACATCCCGCAGATCTTGGACGGTACGGTGATGGACTCACTGGCATTCCTGTCGGCCAGAGTGGGAACGGCGATCGCCGCCGACACATCCGGAAGTACGTGGGACGCAATAGCCTCGTCGGGAATGTCGCTGATACTGTTCCTGCAGCCGCTTATATTCGCCGCCGCGGCGTTCTTTGCGTACAGGATGTACAAGAACGACAACATCCGCGGCGATCAGTTCTTTATATGTCTCGCAGCAACGATGGCCGTTGTTTTCGTTTGGCCCGCGGTACCGCAATATCTGTTGGTACTTCTGCCGTTCCTGATATTCATGGCGGCGATGTTCGACAAACGTTTTTTCATCCCGTTCGCCGTGATATCGATAGGCGCGCTGATACTGGATATCGCAATGGTCAATTTCTCCATGCTCATGTCCGTTGCCGCGTATACGAACCTTCTGGACATAGGAACTGTGGTATCACTGGCAGAATGGATGGACGGGCCGCTTATATTCGGAATATCAAAACAATTGGCGCTCATGACGATCGGCGGTGCCGCCGAGGTAATAGGGCCGCTGTTGGCATTGCTGTTCATCATATTGTACGAAAAGGAGGCGCGGCACAATGTTTAAGGTGAACGCTGCTGTGATAGTTACGGCACTGATATTCGGCACGATCATCTTAGGACAGTCGCTGATATATCTTTCTGTGCCTAACAATTACGGCGCAGATGCGGAGATAAAAGCGGGAGAAGCGGAATATTCCGTCAGCACGGATTCATCGATACGTTACACGGCGTTAGCATTCGATAACGCCAGGCCTGTGAACACTCTGTACGTCTACTACGACGAAAGTTATGCGGTGTTCGGGATCACGCACGCACAGCAGAATAGGTTCATATCACAGACGATCGCCGAGTTGAAGATCCGCAGCTTCACTGATACAAAGATAGTGAACGCCGCCGAACTTGCGGATATCGTTAAAGGACCGTACGAACCGGGCGATGCCATACTCATGACATCGGGCGTACTTCCGGATACAGTATATCAGAACGCTACGGTCGATATTTTCAAATGGGTCACCGCTGGCGGTTCACTCTATTGGGCCGGTTACGCAATAGGGGAAAAGGTAGCGGAAAAAGGTAAAGAACCAAAGAACGTATCAAATTACCAAACGGCGATCTTCGGGAAAGAGAACGTTATTCTGATGGATCAGAAGATATCCTCTCAAAGATCGTCCAACACCAACGCAAAGGCATTGGGCGAAGCATTGGCGATATCGAACAACGCTGTCGCTTACGGTCTGAAGGTGAGCGGATCCGGCGCACTGACCGGCGTTCTTTCAATAGGGTACGAATACAACGGCTATGCAAGTCTGGCACTTGTGGGAAAAGGAAGCGGGATGATATGTGTCACGGGATCACTTGAAAGAACATCCCTCGCTCAGGTGATATCATCCGGAGTATCGGAAAAGTCAAAATTACTTGATTCGGAGAATGGGTCGCTCGTTCGCGGCGCAGCGACGGGAACGCTTGATTGGGGCGCATCCGGCGGTAAGATAGCGGTACAAATAAGGATGGGCACGCCGAACATAGTATACGCAAGAACGTTCTTCTCGCCGTAACGGAAAAGAGAACGCCTACGGAGAATCTATTACTTTTCTGTAAACATCCTCTATCGAATCGATATGATACTTCCAAAGACAACTTTCTGCTCTCGATCTTGCGTTAACACCTAATTCTTTTCTTCGATTGGTATCTGCAAGCAGAGAGTTCATCGCTTCGGCAAGGCCGACAGGATCTTTCGGCTTGACGATAACGGCTGCATTGCCGACAGTATCCGGAAGGCCGTTGACATCGGTGCATACGACCGGCCTGCCGTATGACATAAGTTCCACTGCCGCCAGACCGAACGATTCGAACAATGAAGGCATCACGAAGAATTTGCATTTGCTCATCAGTCTCTCTTTTTCTTCCTCCGGAACGAAACCTCTGATCTCTACGCGGTCCTCGATATCATATTTTTTTGCAAACTTCTTCAATCTGTTGAGGTCCGGACCTTTCCCGCACATTATCAATCTATGAGGAACATCGATCATTGCTTTCATCAGGTGATCCAGCCCTTTCGTCCTTACAAGCCGTCCGAGTGAAAGGATATGATCCTCTTCCTCAGCACTCATCTCGGGAAGTTCGTTTATGCCGCTTATAACGGTCGTTAATTTATTTTCGTCAATGCCTCTGCGTATCAGATCATTCTTCACGTAATCACTGACGCATATTATGTGGTCATACGTCAAAAGGCCTTTTTTGAAAAGATTGTCGTTGATCTCGGAAAGCCTCGCCTGTATCCCGATGCCTTCGCCCCACATGTTGTGGTACGTGAACACCTTTTTTCCTTTGTAGGCCGCAAGTGGTTTGTTGTATGACGGCGCCCACCGGTAATTGTAATTCACAATATCTGCGTCCAAGGACGCTAACATCTCGCCAACACCCTTTGATGATATGTACGGAGGATTGTAGATGTTGATGAAACGCGACCTAAGACGTATCACTCTGAATCCGTCCATTGTCTCCTCTTCTTTTGTTCCAGGTAATTGTCCGGTAAGAACGGTAACGTCATGTCCTTTTTCCGCAAGAAGTCTGCTCGTATCGTATATTCTTCTTTCAATGCCGCCGTTATACGGATGAAAGAACGGGTCCACGTCAACTATTCTCAATTCCGAGCCTCCTTTTCCTTATGAGCGCGAATGCAACGCTCACTGCGATCACCGCAATGATGAATATGATGGTATACATCTGAGCCGCGCCGTCGCTGAAGTACGTATAGAAGAAACTGCTCATAAGCATTATCGCTCCGTACTTGAGTATGCACCCGATCAGTACATAAAAAAGAGAGCGGCTCAATCTCCAGTCCGCGAGGCTTATGAACGCTCCGGCGAAAGGTATCATCGGCGCAACGCGATTGATAAGCAAGAGGCGTTCGTCCCCCAGTACGAGGAAATTGATGTATCTGTCAGCAAGGTCCCTGATCCTTTTCGGAACTTTTACCTTTTCCACAATGTAATAGAGCAGCGATATTCCGATCAGTTCCGCCAATATCGCTGCAAGCAGCAATTCACAGCCGAATTCAAATGAGGGGTTCGTCATGAAACCGATGACGAAGAACAGTTCCGGAAGCGTCGGGAAGAACAGCGCATCAATAAAGAACACGAAGAAAATAAGCAGCAATATGCCCAATTCTCCGTACGGTCCGAAGATGCCTTGCAGCCACCCGCCTATGTCAAACAGCATTTGTCATCATTTCCCGTTCTGACGCGTAATGGGATGCGGCAGGGATAATTGTTTTCATCGGTCATTTCTTTCTGCGTACGCCGTCACACCGTTTGTCCCATTTCTCGCCGAGAGAACGCATCTTGTGATCCAAGCCAATACGTCCGATTATCTGGGCC
>WQXR01000026.1 GCA_009784745.1 Methanomassiliicoccaceae archaeon
CAAAGCTGCTGCTGTCAACCCCATGAATATTGCTGTCGCTCTTGCAATAATATCCAACGGCAGAAGGTATGCGACGATAATCACAACGACCATCATTACTACCGTTGCGATGCGTGTGATGCGTAACGAAGGCTTGTTCCTCTCGATACTCTTGAACTTCTTTCCCGCTTCCGCCCACAGATCATATCCTGCGGCCGCACCCATTGTATGCAGAAGCACACACATCGTTGATACCGCGGCACAGATGATGGCCATAAGGAATACAACAAAGAACAGTTCACCCCATGCCCCCATTGAGTCGAATAAATACGTAACGAATTTAGGTATTACCTCGTCAACCGCGTATCCGAGACCGAAGATCGGACTGTCCGTGTAGACCAGGTTTGTAAGTGCGCCGACAGTGTATGCGGAACCGACGATGAATATCATGAATATTCCGCCGATCATAAGCGATCTGTTCAGTGTTTTTGTATCCTTAGCGGTCATAAATCTCGCAATAAGCTGCGGCTGTGCCAATGCACCGATACCTACGCCCATCAGCACCGTAGATACCATGTAAAGCCAAGCATTAGAACCGAACGAGGGGAACGATGTCCATCCTGTCACTCCTTGCCACATACCCGCAGGTGGGTATTTGGCGCCGATATTGGCGGGTGCCGCCCACAGGTCTGTCAGATTCTGATGGATGCCCGATAAACTCCCGTAATCGCCCCAGAGGACAAAATACGTTACCAATAATATCGTAACCATTCCGATGAACATGATCGCCGCCTGTAAAGCGTCGTTATACATCACAGCGATTATACCGCCGTATGCTACGTAAAGCAGCACAACAATGGACAACAGGAACATGGCAATATTTCTGTTCAGTTCTAAACCCGAGTTAGAAAGGAAACTCACTCCGCCTAACAAGACCGCTGCGCAGTAGATGGGCATCCCCACTAACACAATGATCGCCGTTGCTGTTCTTATGAACGATGAATTGAATCTCTTTCCGAGGAAATCAGCGAACGTTAATGCACCCAATTTCACGTTCAGTCGTCTTGTACGTTTACCGAATACGACGAATGCGATGAACAATCCTACAAATAAATTAAGGAACACTAACCATATCATTCCCATTCCGTATCCGGAGGCTACACCTCCGAATCCGACAATTGCTGATACGCTTAAAAATGAGGCGCCGTATGCCAATCCGATAAGTATCGGATTTGATTTGTTACGGCCTAACATGAATTGATCCTGATTCTTGGTGTGCTGATGGCCGTACCATCCCAAGAATAATGTTATTCCTACGAATATTGCAAGAACAAGTGCGAACATCCACATGTTTATCATTTCAGTCCACCTCGTCCCGCTTTATCCAAGCATATATGCAACAGAGCGCCACTGTGGCGAACGATGCCAAATATCCCATCCAGACCCATGGGTCGCTAATTCCTAACATTTTTTATCACCGTGTGTTATGTGCTAACTTTTGACACGGTTAACTCGTGGTTGAATATAAACCTAACGTACGTTGTACCAGCGTCCGTATGATACATCGCCGATTGCATCTTGACGATCATCCGTAAAAATACTATGGCCGCGTAACAAGACGTTAAATACAGAATCCGCCTAAAGGGTAATGCCGGGCTTGACCGGGATGTTTGGCGTATCCTTGTACATGCAAACCGTCAATATGGTGGGGTGACAGCAAGGGACGGCGTTCATGGATCCTTCAGGCCTGCAAAGTGACTATGAGACCTCGTCTTACGGGGTCGGCGTCTGTACACCGGACGGCCGGAGGGTCGTCGCGGATACACTTATTGCGGACACCGGGTCAGGCCCTGACGGGAGCAGCCTTACCGTGAACTACCGACGCTCGTGAGGAAGCGGGGTTGAGGATCGATGCGGGGGACCTGTGGGTTGAAGTGGCGTCTACCCTTGCGGCCCGGCATTCTTCGGATTGCAACCGGTTATTATATCCTTTGAAAAATCAAAAAGAACTTTTTCCTCATTTCCGGAATGTAATATTAATTCCGACGAGTCATTAACTTTTCCGACAACGGCCGCGTTCACATTCACCGAATTGAAAAGTTCTATCAATCGTTTTGAATTCTCCGGCTTGCATGATAACGCAAAACCGTATCCCTGATACGCAAGTAACCATTGTGTCGTGTCCGCATACTTCGGTCTCGGAATTTTATCGATATCTATGTACCCGCCTTTCCCTGATGATTCCAGTAACATCCCCATCGTTCCGACGCATCCCGGATTGCTCATGTCCTTTCCTGCGGTCACAAGATGTTCTTTCGCGATCGTGCACATTAACGCCAATTGATCCTGAACCAAATTATCATCTTTCCTCGTGGTCGTATCCCACGCGTATCTCAGCCCTTCGGGAAAGAAACCGTCCGTGTCAATTGCAAATAAGATATCATCACCTGCTTCGGCGGTGTTGCTCCTTATGATGTCGCTCTTCGGAACGGTACCGATTATTGAAATATCAATGGCGTTGTAATTGCAATCCGGATGAGTATGACCGCCGACGATCGGAACGTTGAATTTCTTTATCGCACGTTCCATTCCCCTCAATAATTTAGAGCATACCTTTCCGTCGCTCATTGACATTATATCCACCATCGCTAACGGTCTTCCGCCCATTGCCGCAATGTCATTTACGTTAACGAGAACGGCAAAATATCCTGCGTAGAACGGATCCGTTTTCACTAACGATTCCATTATCCCGTCGGCCGCGAACAGAATGTAATCGTTGCCGTATTCTATCGCTGCGGCATCCTCTCCCTCGGAAGCAGCGACGTTGACAAAGGATCTCACGGGAAGAACACGAACGATGTCACGTATCGTGTTCTTTCTCGTTATACCCGGGAAATTCCTTATTGACGATACGATGTTGTCAAGGCTCATATCCTCATCATCTCATGTATATGATAAAAAGATAGCGATTTCATATTAGTTTAGATTGTTTCGTTTCCGCTATGAGGTGTCTTGATTCCGTAGAATCCAACAATATCGTCACAAGAACGTCCTGTAACTGTTCGGTCATATCCGCTGAAGGAACGGATGCGTCCTGTCCTGTCACGGTGTTGCCTGCTCTCCTCAATATTTTCTTGTAATCGTTCACTTCCGTTTCCGGTATCGATCTTCCTATCGGCCGGTTGACACCGGCCGCTTTCAGTTCGGAATCGAATATCGGCCTTTTGAATATCTTGAACAGTGTGAATAATATCAGTTCATCAGGATCATTGGAAACTTTGTTGCATGCTTTCCTCACCTGTTCGTATATGCTGTCTGGAAGCGGTTTTACAACTTGGTATATCTTCGACGGAGGTACATCCCTTTCACGAAGATGACCCATGTCCGCCATTGCTCTCAGATATCCTGTCAAAATAAGACGGTGATGATCGAATCCTTCGGATTTTAATTTCTTCGCCAATGCACTTATGGATATGCCGTCACGTCCGAGGCTTTCCATCAGGATCCTGTTGAAATCTTTTTCAGGGTTGAACATCGTGTATTGGTAACAGACCTGATAACTTAAATCTTGCTGATGTTCTTCATCGAAAAGGGTGAGATGAAAGAGGTCTTTGAACTCGTGCTGATATAAGTTCAACGATTGACAGGAACCCGTTTCACATAAGTCTGCTTTTCCTCATCCCATTTACGAAGGCTTTCATCCGTGCCTCCTTCGGAAGCAAGACGCTCGGCATAAAGTGCTCTGATGTCCGGGTGTTCCTTTATCTATTCGGCGTACGTCATTTCTGCCACAAATGCAATATTGTCTGCGCGTACAAAAACATTGACCATCACATTCCGTGCTGAGGGATCGCATCCGAATAGCGGTAAAAAGAGCATTTCGCCGGACGGGAATTTCGGCGAAATTTTGTGCATTCTTTGGAGTGCGGGGAATCTCGTATACTATCGGTGAAAAGGTATCCAAAAGTATACTCTTAACAGAGATTAATTAAAAATACTGGATATATAAAGTTGATAACTAATATGATAACAAATCTGATAATTAACGGCAGTAAATGTTTTACCAGATCAGATTAAGAAATTTCTTTATATTGTGACGGTCGTCTTAGTGTTTACTGGGGATTGCACTATGATCGAAGGTAAAAAGGTAGCACCGGGCTCTAAGAAGAGCGAATCCACCGATATCACGTTATTCGTTAGAACGTCAGATGAGGAGATAAGAAAGTGGGACAAAGCAAAGATATATGACGCTTTGCTCCGAGAGACGGACATAGGCGAGGATGCCGCGGCGATCGTCTCCCGCGAAGTGGAGAAGATGATCTCGAAGATGGAATTGGAATATATCACGGCACCGCTGATAAGAGAACTCACCAACGCGAAACTCGTGGAATACGGATTGGAAAAGATAAGGAAGCAGCACACCCGTCTGGGTGTGCCGATATATGACGCACGCGAGATAATCATGAGTCCGAACAAAGAGAACGCGAACGTTCCCCACGGACCGGAAGCAACGAACCTCACGCTTGCGGAGAACATCAAAAAGGAATTCGCATTGCTTGAAGTGTTCTCACCGGACATAGCGGATGCACACATGAGCGGTCTCATGCATTTGCACGACCTGGGGATGATAGACAGGCCGTACTGCAGCGGACAGTCGATCGAGTACGTAAAAAAATTCGGACTGAACCTTCCTAACGCATTATCCATTGCGAAACCGGCGAAACATCCGGAAGTGCTGATAGAACAGATAATAAAGTTCTCGGCCGCTTTGCAGGGACATTTTGCAGGCGCAATAGGATGGGACGCGTTCAATGTGTTCTTAGCACCGTACTTAGTGGGCGTTGATGACGCAAGAATGAAACAACTTGCTCAGATCCTTATATACGAATTTGCACAGCAGGCGGTCGCAAGAGGAGGTCAGTCCATATTCAGCGACATCAACCTTTACTGGGAAACGCCCGATCACTTTGTGGGCGTTCCTGCTATAGGCCCGAAGGGAGAACTGACGGGAAAGAATTATGAAGATTACATGACAGAGGCGCAGCGCTTTGTTAACGCGCTTATTGACGTGTACCTTGAAGGCGACGCAATGGGCAGACCTTTCTTCTTCCCGAAGCCGCAAGTTCACATAACGGAGAAATTCTTCAAGACCCCGGGTCATGAAGCATTCCTGAGGAAGATATCCGAACTGGCATCGGAGAAAGGGAACACATATTTCGTCTTTGACCGCGGCAACACCGCAAAGATATCGGAATGCTGCAGACTGGCATTCAAACTGAATGAGGAGGATCTTGCTGAAGCGAAACAGCCGTGGAAGATGAGATTCTCCGCCATGCAGAACATTACCATGAATTTGCCGAGGATGGCATACATCGCCAACAGAAATGATGAACTTCTCTTCAAAACGATAAAGGATGCAATGGAACTTGCCGTGAAAGCACACATGCAGAAGCGTGATTTCTTAAAGCACCTTCTCGAATTGAAGAATTACGGTCCGTTGGCATTGCTGGCGATGAACCTTGACGGCGAACCTTACTACCGCATAGATAAATCATCTTACCTTCTCGGTATGGTGGGATTGAACGAGATGGTACAATACCACTACGGACAGGAGATGCACGAATCAAAGGATGCATTAATGTTCGGACTGAAAGTAACTGCGTTCATGAAGAAGGAAGCGGAACGTTTGTCGAAGGAATTGAACATCAAACTTCCGTTGGAACAGACGCCCGCGGAAAGTACTGCGTACCGCTTTGCAAAACTTGATATGAAGGAATTCCCGTTACAGTCGAGTTCCGTCGTCAAAGGCAACAAAGGGACCGGAGAATTATATTACACCAACTCGACGTACATCAACGTCAGTGCCGATGTCAGCCCCATAGAAAGGACAAAAATGGAAGGATTGTTCCATCCGCTGATAGAGGCAGGTGCGCTGACGCACATATGGCTGGGAGAATCCAAACCGACGCCTGAGAGCATCGCAGCATTTGTTGAGAAAACATTCAGGAACACACAGAACGCGCAGATCGCGTTCAGCCCTGAATTCACTGCGTGTCTGGATTGCGGAAAGACCGTCCGCGGATTGACGGGAACCTGCAAAGCGTGCGGTTCCGATCATGTTGAAGGTATCACCAGAGTAACAGGATTCTTCTCCAAGATATCGGGATGGAACAAAGGCAAAACGGGCGAGTTGCAGGACCGCATAAAGGGTCAGGGATTCTGATCCCTCAAACCTTTTTTTCAAATCTTTCAATACCACCGTTTTTGAAGTATTTCAGCCGTTCTGTGCAAATACTTTAAATTTTTATTCAAACGTATGAAATGCGATGACCCCTCGGGGTCAATTGAAGAAATTTTATCCTCAAAATATAATGTATCCCTGCGAAGGATAAAATCAGAACCTTTATATCGTATGAAAATCTGAAAAAAAATGATAGCATGAATAGCGCCACATTAACAGCGGTCGTTGTCGGGTTCATGGTGTTCTTTACATTAGGAACAGCATTCATCGCCGTTTCCGATACAACGGAAAGCAATGACCTTGATATCAACATCATAGCAAAGGCGAATATTAACGGATCAGGAATATTTGCTGATCGACCTTTAAGCATAGACCCTAAGTCACCGAGTGAGATCAATGCATGGGGCGGACTCGTCTTCATGACCCCGGGTCCGGGTTCCATACAGCATTATATGCTCGGAAAGTTCGTTGTTGAAGATCTCGGATTAAAATACGCCATGTACAGTACCGGATCCTTATCATCGGATACCGTCTACTGGACGCCGGTTGCACCGGTGAATATGAGGCTTGTATACCTTTCCGGTGACAACGTATCCAACGGCGGATTCCCATGGGAGCCGTATTATTCGGATATTATACTGACGGTGGATGATGTCTACGCAGTAGCATCATCCGAAGAGATAGAAGAGAACCACCCGTGCTGTATGGTTGCCGCAAAAACATCATTCCTTGAATCGAATGAAGCTGCGGTACTGAGATTCTTATCGGCGTACATGGAAGCATTGGATTGGGTAAATAACGCATTGGCAAGCAAGGATTCCGAGAATCCCGGGGATTATCTGAATCTGCTGTTCCTGACAAGCGAGTTCTCTAAAGTGTCACCGACGACACTCGAGGATGCGTTCGGTACGTTAACGTATATGTATGATCTCGTTGACAGCAGCGGAGCGGATTCTCTTGAGCATTACACCTCGAATCTAATAGAAAGTTTCGAATCGTTGGGAATAATAACAAAAAAGGTTGATGATCCGACGGCGTTCGCAAACAAATTCATTAATCACACATATCTGAACAAGATACTGAAGGACGGGAAGACGGAAGTGTATCCCGAAAAGAAGGTAAAGATAAGAGTTGGGCACTTAGGCGGAGATATACATCAGATAGGTTTCGTCATAGGTATGAAACTCGGGATCTTTGACAAATACGGCGTTGAGATCATCAGCACTCTGTATCCGAACGGACCGGGTGTGATGCAGGCGTTCCAGTTAGGAATAATCGATATCGGCATATTGGGATTGCCTCCCGCAGTATCGAATACAGCGAATTTCAGGTGATGACATGTTCGGATATACGTACGACGCAGAGAATAAATGGCACCGATTCGGGAAACTCATCCTTGTTACCGCTGTATCGTTAACAACACTGGTCTACATCTGGTGGATATTGGCGATAATAATCGATACTCCCGCAGTACCGACACCTGATCTCGTCTGGGCAGCGTTCAACAAATTGTTCGCCGAAGGCGATATTCAGACGGGATTAAGCATGTGGGAACACATGTTCGCCAGTTTGAAAAGGTTCATCGGAGGATTTGTACTGGCATTTGTGATAGCCGTTCCGTTAGGATTGCTTATCGGTTACTCGAAATTCTTAGATGAATTTACAAGACCGATGATCGAATTCCTGAAACCGATAGCACCGATCGCGTGGGCACCCGTATTCATATTCGCAACCACGTTAACGCTGGGCCCCATACTTGTTGTCTTTGTGGGGATATTCTTCCCGTTGCTGTATAACACGATATTCGGCGTGAAGAAGATAGATCCGAATCTTATTGATGCTGCAAGAACACTCGGAGCGAACAACGGCCAGGTGTTCTACAAAGTTATGTTACCATGCACCACGCCGTTCATAATGAACGGTATGCGCATTGGTTTCGGGATAGGATGGATGTGTATCGTCGCCGCTGAGATGATAGCACCGCTCGGCGGAGGATTAGGTTACTTCATAAGTTTGCAATCAGTATTGAGCAACTGGCCGTATGTCTTCGTAGGATTGGGAGTTATTTCCGTATTAGGGATACTTACGACAGGATTAGTTGATTATGCGTATCGCACCATAGCAAAAAGGATGGGGATGGAATGAGTTACATCGAGTTGAATAACATAAGAAAGGTGTTCAGAAAGGACGACAGAGAGACATTGGCGATAGACAACATCTCTCTGAGTGTTGACAAAGAGGAACTTGTCTCCATCCTCGGACCTTCCGGATGCGGTAAAACGACGATACTGAGAATGATCGCCGGACTCACTGATCCGACGTCCGGAGAAGTTCTTGTTGACGGCGAAACGGTCGACGGACCGGGATCGGACAGAGGAATGGTCTTCCAAGACTTTGCATTGTTCCCGTGGCGATCGGTCCGTAAGAACGTTGAGTTCGGATTGGAAGTGAAAGGCATCTCGAAAAAGGATATAACAGAAAGAGTGGACAGATATCTGAACCTTGTCGGATTGGAAAATTTTGCTGATGCTCGTGTTCACGAATTATCAGGAGGAATGAAACAGCGTGTCGGCATCGCAAGGGCAATGGTGAACGGTCCGAAAGTTGTTCTGATGGACGAACCGTTCGGCGCTTTGGATGCGCAGACCCGTAACATAATGCAGGCCGGTCTGATCAGAATACTGGAAAAAACTGACCAGACGATAGTTTTCGTTACTCACTCGGTTGACGAGGCGTTATATCTTTCCGACCGTATCGTGATACTCACGAAACGTCCCGCGAAGATCAAAGAGATCATTGAGATCCCGTGGCCGAGACCTCGTGATCGCGCCTCACCGGAATTCACTGCATTGAGGAAACGCATTCTGACGGAATTGGAAAAAGAGAATGTAATGAATTGATGCGCAAGCATCATTCCCTTTTCACCACCCTCTTCATGACAAACTGAGCTTTTCGCTCGGGTTGTCATGAAGTACCGGATATTGCGAAATTGGTTACGCTGTGCTCCCCTTCTGCAATTTGCAAAAGGTGTATTAAATGACATAATACAATTTGCAAAAGGTGTATTAAATGACATAATACAATTTGCAAAAGGTGTATTGGTAATGTCATACAAAAATTAATAAAGGGTCAATTCAATCATCACTGGGTAACACGATGATCATCTTTAAAAGAAAGATCTATAACAAACTTTCCGAATGGAAAGAAAAATTCGACGGAAAATACGCGATCATGATAGAGGGAGCACGACGCGTCGGAAAGACCACTATCGTGAAACAATTCGTCAAGGACAGATACAGATCATCGATAACGATAGATTTCTCTAAAGCCGATGAACAGACCAAGGATCTGTTCAGAGACCATGTGAAAAACCTTGACATGTTCTTCCTGCACTTGCAGCGCATCTACGATACTGTGTTGTATGACCGCGAAAGTGCCGTTGTATTCGATGAGGTACAATTATTTCCTTTGGCGAGACAGATGATCAAGCACCTCGTGGAAGACGGCCGTTATGATTATATCGAGACGGGGTCGCTCATCTCAATAAAACAGAATGTGCAAGACATACTGATACCGTCCGAAGAAATGTCCGTCAGTATGCATCCGATGGACTTCGAGGAGTTTCTCTGGGCACAGGATGATGAAGTTACGGTTCCGATGCTTGAAAAAGCTTTCCGCGACCGTACGCCTCTCGGTCCGGCCCACAAACACTACATGAACAAATACAACATCTATATGCTGGTCGGCGGGATGCCTCAATCTGTGGAGGCATACCTGGAAAAAAAGAACTTCAAAACGGTCGAGTCTGTCAAACGTTCTATTTTAAAGCTTTATTCCGATGACACATCGAAGATCAGATCGGATCGCGGATCCAAATCTAAACGGATACTGTCTATGATACCGTCGTTCTTATCCAAACATGAAAAGACATTCACCCCATCTCAACTGAGGAGGGGTTCAAAGACCAGAGAATATTTTGATAGCGTCATATGGCTGGGCGAATCCAAGATGGTGAATCTCTGCTACCGCAACAGCGATCCGAGTCCTGCTCTGGACCTCAGCCTCGATGAGCATACATTCAAAATATATATGCTGGACACAGGACTGCTTGTCACGGCGTCGTTCGCTTCCAATACGGGAAGGCCTGATGATATCTATGCAGACATTCTGAATAATAAGATGGGGGTCAACAGAGGTATGTTCTTCGAGAACATGATCGCGCAGGAACTTGTGTCGTCCGGACACAAACTTATATTCAGCAGATTCGAAAGCAAAGATTCCGTCCGCACACAGGAAGTGGACTTTATTATTGCGAACGGCGGAAAGGTCGTTCCCGTCGAATCAAAATCCAGTGTTTCCGGCAGACATGCATCACTCGACCGTTTTATGAAAAAATACTCAAAGCACACGGACCTTGGATACGTTGTACATACAAAAGACCTCAGAGCGGACGGGAATATAGTGTATATTCCCATTTACCTTGCAATGTTCCTCTGACCTCCCCGGTTCAATATTGCAGCCTTTATAAATGCGGTCTTTCGGAAAAAACGCGTCAGAACAATATCGCCATCATCACTAAAAGTAAAATGAACAGCATCAGATACGATACCGTTCTCGTTATTGCTCCGACGATCCTTTCCCTTTCCTCGCGTGAAGCGTTCTTATGAGTTCTGTCAACTATTTTACCGACGCCGTCCATCATAAGGTATCCGCCGTCAAAAGGAACTGCTGGCAACGCATTCGTTATTGCTAACACCAAATTAAGCCAGAATATCCAGTAGACTATCTGCAGTATTGTCCAGAATGCACCGTCGGACATTATATCGGAGTGGTACCACCACATCATTTCCTGCGGTAATGGTGAATATCCCCTGATAGGTCCGCCGATATATCCTAACGCGGCCAATGCTGCGTCGGAAACGGAATCAACATTTCCGAACGGGTCCCTGACCGTATCAAGAACAGTTCCCGGGGTTGTCAGACTGAATCCTGAAAATGTATATGTGACCCCGAGGTATGCTCTTCCGTTGTTCTCTCCGAGCGTCACATTGTACGTTTCCGGTGCACCGATAGTTTTGGTGCCGGCGTTATACGGCAGAACGATAACTTCCACCTCATCGCCTGGATCTACCTTGGTTGACATAATATTTCCGAAACTGCTGATATTCTTAACGTCGTTACCGTCTATCGAAACGACAAATGCCCCTTTGGATATGCCGGCGACATCCGCCGGATGTCCTTTCACAACACCTTCTATGAATATCCCCATGCGCATGTTGACAGACGTCACAACACCTTTACCGGGCGTATAGTTGACCTTGTATTCTGTTCCTGGCGTTACTTCGAATGACATCAGATCATCGTATGTCCAATTGTCTACGCCGTCGCCTACTCCGACCACCAATGAATATTGCGGAATGTCAGAATCATACGCAGGCGAATTGTACGACACGTTGACAACAGCCGCACGATCATCGAAATTTGATGATACGGAACCCATAAGACCAACGGACATTATTATAAACAATACGACGGCGGTAACGAAATTAATTGCAATACCGGCGGCGTACATGGAACTTCTTGCTTTGCGGCTTGTGTTCCTTATCTGTTCATCATTAGGTTCAACGAACGCGCCTACCGGAACCACTGCGTACAGCAGACCAACAGATTCCACATTCATGTCATTCGCTCTTGTCTGGATGCCGTGAGCCATTTCGTGGAGGACAAGAGCAACGATCAGTCCGATTATTCCGTATGATAACGGAAGCATCGGATTTATTCCAGGTAACGCTAACGCATATTCCACTCCCAATCCGGGAGAGGTCATCATCATCGGAAGGACGATGACATTCATTACCATGATGAATATCATCGCTATCATCAGAACGGCGGCGATGATCTTCGACAATATACCAAAAAATTCCCAGAATTTTTTGTATTTTGCAAATTTATCTAAAAATCGCACACCATGCTTCGTCTTGAGCATCAGGAAAGGACCGTACGTGACGATACCTTTCTTATCCATTTCAACTCTGTTCGCTTTTACGTAAAGATATAACGGAATATATGCAATGAGAAGTATCAGAAGCACCAGATAAGTTGTATTTCCGATCAGAGTGTCGATAACGCCCAAAGCACCCACCGTACCAGGTCAGGGATAAAGCATGCACGTATAAATCGCTACGTCAGAACTGCACATGATACTATGGCAGTTCTATTTGTATGCATTCTTGCGATGAGCTATTTTGATCACCAGAATGATAGCCGATAGTCTTCGATACTGCTGATAATTCTGTAGTCCCCGACGCGATATCTCCATTTACCGGACTGTTTCCCTGTTAGAGCCTTCCCGGAACGTCTGGGATCCGTACACCCTTCAAGATTTTCGTCTATCCACCTTTTAATGATGGACAGAACTTTCTTATCTAGTTTTTTCAGATCGTTATTAACTTCCGGCGCATATTCGACATGATATCTCAAAGAACATCCAGCCCCTTCCAGAACTCTTTGTGCGGAATGGCCTTTCTGCCCGCTTTTTCAAATGCGTCCAAGGCATCATCGCCCAATTTCGAATCTATCTCGTCCTCCAATTTTTCAAGCATCACGGATATGACCTCGGAAAGAGAAATATCATTTATCTCAGCGTAGCTGAACATTACTCGCAGTTGATCATCTGATACATTGAACGATACTGTCATTTTCCCACGAATGCCAAGCAACGGTCAGACAAATAAAGTTATCTCCGCCGGCAGTTCTTTTCTGCGGTTCTCGCGTCTGTAGAGGATATGATCATGGTCTGTCGCTATCTGTTATAAGAACGTCAAAAGGATTCATGTCGAAAATTATCTTTTTTGCCCATTTCAGTTTCCTTTTCTTCATTTCCATGTCCGTATCTGATCTGTAAGCGGGCGTATCGAAATTGAAACCTATCAGTGTTATATTTTTCACGCCGAAATGTCTTGCTAAACATACGGCTCTGTCGCCGTCCGTGAAACCTCCGAAGTTTGATAATATTGTGTCGGGTGACGATTGCGTCGTTATCATTATCTTTCCTTTGAAATTCTTCGCATGTTCCATTATGAGGTCTGTGTTATCACCATGAGCGTGTATCAACGTTACTGAACCGAAAGATGATGCCTTCTTCTGTTTTTCCGTGTCGCCGTCAAGATCGGTGACAACAATATCAGGAATTATGTTGTTCATAACAAGCACATCCGTCGCCGAACCGGCGGATATCATCGTTCTTTCTTTGGCAACGGAACACAAAATGTTAATGTCGTCGTTCGAAACGTTGCCTCCGACGACGACCGCTTCCGTTCTTATGATCTCACGCAACTCATCCTCCGATATCATATCTGAATTCAATGTTAACATTTTCAGCAACCTTGCGGATGATCCGTCCGCTGTTCTTTCGATACCGAGATCTTTTATTATCTCTTCGTAGACCGGTTCCCATTCACTGAAGCGCATCCGATCCCGCCTTGTTCTTTTTAGCCAAGAATCGTTTGTATGATATTTGCGTCATACCGGCAACGGCCGCGAATGCGAAACCGATTATGAATTCCATTATCAACGTTTCCTGATTGATGATGTTGAAGTTGAATGCCACAAGTATCGTGTCCAATGCCGCTTGGATGATAAATGCCGCCCCGATTATCATCATCGTACCGACGATGAATCCCAGTGTCACTCTGTTATGTTCTATGTAACGCCCTAAGAATTTTCCGAAATCATTGCATATGTATGCAAATGCAAGCACCCAAAGCGCGTTCGACATGAATACCAGTATACGTTGCCAGTCCGACGGTATCGTGGGGTCGGTGGCCGCTATGATGCCCAGCGCGATACCGACGACGAAAAGAAGTAGCGCAGCAACCGAAAAAATTACGGTAAGATCGCCTGATCTGAGCCTCTTGATCATGTTCATTGTAAATTTGACAAGACGTTCTGCCAGACGGTACGCGTAGATACATAACAAAAGGCCTATCGCGAATATTATGAAAATACCCGTTCCGTTGTATATGTACGATATATTTCCCGTGTCGTTATAACTCATGAAGATAGGTATCATCAATGCGAGTGAGATCGCTATCATCACGAAACCTATCGGCGCCAACAGTCTTTTCCTTTTGTCGTTGTCCTTTAATATCTTCGTTAGTACGTAGAAAGCGCCCTCTAATCCGGGCGCCTGTTTCACATACACTTTTTTTACGGAATCAACTTTGACGCGTGCGGTTATCATCGGATAAACGAATTCATCCTCTGCGCCGTCGCTTACCAATACGGCACGGTCAGGGTTGACCTCGTTCATAACTATCTCTAACTCATCCGCTATCCTTTTATCCGATCGCTGGCCTACTTTCGTGTCGCCGCATATGAGCGCGAGTTCCGCGTCCTTGCCTTCTGCTCTCAATTCGTTGTATACTTTGATAGCAGCGTATATCGTATTGATGTCAGAATCTTCCGGATCTGCGATGCCCAGCATCGTCGCTGCGTTGGAAACTGCATCGTATCCGATCGCGGGCGTTCCCACACCTCCCTTTTCACCGAAATCGTCGTCCCTGTCGACGACCAGTACAAGAGTCCTGCTCATCACGGAAAGAGTGTTGTGTGCCTATTATATCTTTTTGCTTGCTGGAAGTTTTTGAAAGAATATCAAAAGAGGTTCAGCGCATCTTCCAGTTTTCCCATTTCTATGGGTGTCGTGAGATCCCCGACCAGTGCGCCTTTGCTGTTCGCTATCAGACACGGA
>WQXR01000027.1 GCA_009784745.1 Methanomassiliicoccaceae archaeon
GTAAGCGGAATGGATGCCGTTGCATTGAGGTCTGCCGCGATACTCTGCGGTCAGAAAGTGTTCCTTTTTAACGACACCATACGCAATAATTTCAACGAATTCCGGCAGGCTGCCGAAAAAGGTCAGATGTCTGACGATGATATGAAAAAATATCTCAGCATCTGTCACGCCGATCGCGATCTCGATAAACAATGCAAGAATCTTTCCGGCGGTGAACGGGCAAGAGTGTTCATTTCGATATGTTTGTCATTCAGACCGAAAGTTCTGATGCTCGACGAACCGACGTCATCGTTGGATAATGATACTGCAATATCGGTCATGAAGAACATAAGATCATACTGCGCCGAGAATGGGATGACGTTGATAGCGGTATCTCACGACCGCAGCATCATAGATGCTGCGGACAACATAATAACACTGGGGGGCAAAGTATGAATGAATTGGGACTGATCAACTTTGCACTCATTTACCTTCTTCTGTTCATCATCCTTGCGGTGATGAAACGCTCGAAGATAGATCAATCGAAAACACTCATCGTTGCATGTTTCAGGATGACCGTCCAATTGGTATTGGCGGGATTGATACTTACCTTTGTCTTCGATAATCCGAGTCCGTGGATCACTTCTCTTTACGTTATCGTGATGATACTCTTTGCTTCGTTCATTGTGATAAATAAGAACCGCTGGCTCAATAGAAAGTTCAAAGTTTACGTGATCTTTGCCATAGGGTCATCGGGTATCTGTGTTCTGCTGTATTTCATACTTATCGTAATGAATGCGGATGTCTTTGATCCGCAGTACGCGATACCTTTAGCGGGAATGATAATCGGAAATTCAATGACGGGAATGGCGTTGGGCCTCAAAGCATTCAACTCCGAACTTTCATCTAATGCTGACAGAATAGAAGCATTACTGAACGTCGGTGCTGAACCGAAAAAGATAATGAACCCCTTTGTCAACAAGGCCGTAGAATTTGCGATGATGCCCACGATAACTTCAATGCTCAGCATGGGCATAATATCGTTACCCGGGATGATGACCGGTCAGATATTATCGGGAACCGCACCGGCTGTTGCGGTATTATATCAGATCGCGATACTGATCGCAATATCCGTCGCCGTCTGTATGACCGTTTTCATAGCATTGAACCTCGGATACAGGACGTTATATAATGAAAGACATCAGATAACTGCGGACATCGGTAAATGATCAGGATATCATTTTTCTGAGCACTGTTTGCAATATGCCGCCGTTCTTGATGTATTCCAATTCAGCAGGGACATCAACTCTTGATAATGCATAAAATTCCAATTTTTTGCCGTCACGGTATGCGGTTATCTTTACATGACCTTTGATATCCATTCCTTCAACGTCAATGTCGAATATCTCTTCTCCCGTAAGGCCGAGCGACGATGCATCCTGTCCTTCGACAAATTGCAACGGAATTATGCCCATTCCTATGAGATTTGAACGGTGTATGCGTTCGAACGATCCTGCGATAACTGCCTTCACGCCAAGCAGATACGGCCCTTTGGCTGCCCAATCCCTTGAACTTCCCGTTCCGTATTCCTTGCCTGCAAGTATTATTCTCGGTGTGTCATCGGAATCATATCTTTTCGCAGTTTCGTAAATGGTATCAATTTTATTTTCAGGAATATATCTGGACATTCCGCCTTCTGTTCCAGGTGCGATCTTATTCTTTAATCGGATGTTAGCGAATGTGCCTCTCATCATCACGTTATGATTGCCTCTCCGTGAACCGTATGAGTTAAAATCTTCCGCTTTTACGTTCAGCGATATCAAATATTTTCCAGCTTCCGAATCCTTTGAGAACTCGCCTGCCGGTGAGATGTGATCCGTTGTTATTGAATCTCCGAGGTACGCTAGCGCTCTTGCGCGGACGATGTTCTTCAACGAAGGTCTCGCATCAAGCGAACCGAAGAACGGAGGATCTTTGACGTAAGTGGAGGAATCATCCCATTCGTATAACGACCCTTCAGGCACGCTGACGAGATCCCATTTCTTTCCTCCCTTGAACACATCGGCGTACTGTCCGCTGAATGTTTTTGAAGTGACATATCTTGAGACCGCATCTTTGATATCCTTATCGGAAGGCCAGATATCTTCGAGGAATATGTCCTTTCCGTTAACTTTTCCTATGGGTACGTTATCAAGATCGACATCAACGGAACCGCATATCGCAAATGCTACGACAAGCGCAGGGGACGCAAGATAATTTGCCTTCACATACGGTGACACACGTCCCTCAAAATTACGGTTCGCCGATACAACTGCAGCGCCTATGAGATCATTTTCTGTAACAATTTTTTTCACATCGTCGGCAAGCGGGCCGCTGTTGCCTATGCACGTCATGCAGCCGTATCCGGTGACGTGAAACCCTAATTTTTCCAGATACGGAAGTAATTTTGCATTTTTCAAATATTCCGTTACCGCCTTGGAGCCAGGTGACAATGATGTTTTTACGTGATCCTTTGTCTTAAGTCCTGCATTAACGGCATTCTTTGCCAACAGACCGGCGGCCATCATTACGGACGGATTTGCTGTGTTCGTGCAGGATGTTATTGAAGCGATGAGAACGGAACCGTCCGATATTTCGTTAACAGTTCTTTTCTTTATGTTCTGTCCCTTAAGCAATTCATCGAACTTTTCTTTCATCTTGTTCAGCGGGACACGGTCCTGCGGACGTTTGGGACCTGCTAATGATGTGACCACAGTACTGAGGTCTATCTCAACAATATCGCTGTATTCCGCTTCGCCGTCATACCAGAGGCCTTGAGCCTTTGCGTACGCTTCTATGATATCGATATGTCCCTTATCACGTCCTGTGAGTCTCAGATATTCAATTGTTCTTTCGTCGATCGGGAAAAATCCGACAGTAGCGCCGTATTCGGGGCACATGTTCGCTATCGTTGATCTATCGGCAAGATCCAGTTCTTTATATCCGGGTCCGTAAAATTCCACGAACTTTCCGACCACGCCTTTTTTTCTTAATATCTCGGTGACGGTAAGAACGATATCTGTTGCGTTAACACCTTCATTCAGCGATCCTGTCAATCTTACACCTATGACATCCGGCAATTTCATGTAACACGGCTGCCCGAGCATCACGGCCTCCGCCTCAATGCCGCCGACGCCCCATCCCAGCACACCGGCGCCGTTGATCTGTGTTGTATGCGAATCCGTACCGAAACACGAATCCGGATATGCGGTCTTTTTTCCGTTGACATCCTTCACATGAACGATCGGAGAAAGATATTCCAAATTAATCTGATGAATTATCCCGTTGCCGGGAGGAACAACGCGGAAATTTTCAAAGGCGGACTGGGCCCATTTCAATAACGAATATCGTTCGCTGTTCCTTTGAAACTCGATCGTCTCATTCTTTTCCTGTGCATCATTCGTTCCAGTATGATCATTTTGTATCGAATGATCTATCACAAGATCAACGGGAACAAGCGGATTGATAAGTTTCGGGTCCTTTCCTAACGCAGATACCGCAGAACGCATTGACGCAAGATCGACTATCGCCGGCACACCGGTGAAATCCTGAAGTATCACACGAGCAGGTATGAATGGTATGTCCACATCATCATTACCTTTCGGTGACCATTTTGTAACGGTCTTAACATCATCATCCGTTATCAGAGAACCGTCGTTCTGTCTTATCATCGATTCTATCAAAATTTTAATAGAATACGGCATCTTTTTCGTATCGATACCGAGTTTTCCGATGCTGAATATTGTTATTTTCTCGTTGTTCACGACGATCGTTTCTCTGAGATCCTTCACTTTCATCGAAAGATGTGAAGTTGACGGAATATTTCAGGCTATTGTTCCGCAGGTGCGCGGCATACGTGAAAAGATCAATGACATTCTTCCACAGCTATTGTTATACCGTGCGCAGCAACGTCCAATAATTTTCTATCCAGAACGTGATCAAGCGATGTGTCCAAGTACAGCGACGCATCATTCCCGTTCAAAATATCCTCAACGCATCTCTCTATCGCGTTGAATCCCAACTGTATGGTGATGTTGTTACTCTCAATGAACGAACGTGAAGCGCTTCCGTAGACCCCCGTGCGACCGTACACTTTTCCTGTATATCCCGGTCTCATCACATATAATGTACCGGGAATGACACCGCGGCGCATGTTCAGAAGAACGGTACTCATCGTTCTTCCGTAGATGTTGCTGCGTCCGTTCGTGCTCATAAATTCATTTAGACCGTGGACCATCGGAACGGACAATCCTGCTTTGTCGAGAACATCCTTCATTGAAAATACTTCTGCGGGAGTTCCCTGAGCAAGAACTTCACCGTTCACAAGAACTATCACTAGATCCGCCCATGAATATGCAGTTTCAACGTCATGTGTTGATATTATCACAGTAGAACCGCTCATGTTAACCTCATCTGCGATCTCATAAAGACGATGAACCATCTCAGGATCGAGACCTGCGGTCGGTTCATCCATTATCAGCACTTTCGGATGCATCGCCAATGCGCTTGCTACCGCAATTCTTTTTCTTTGGCCGAATGACAGATGATGTATCGGTCTTTTCCTTTCATTCTCCATGCCGACCATTTTTAACGCTTCGTCAACTCTTTTCCGTATCTCGTCCATCGGAAGGTCAAGATTGAACGGACCGAATGCGATATCGTCCTCCACGATGACGTTAAATATCTGGTCATCCGGATTCTGCATCACGAAAGTAACATCTTTCCTTAACTCGATCAATCCCTTTTTGGAATGTTCGACCTTCTTCGAATTGTATTCGACGATACCGTCAGTTTGTTTCAGTATCCCGTTGAAATGCATGAACAACGTACTTTTTCCTGCTCCGTTGGGTCCTACAAAGGCAACTTTGCATCCCGTGGGTATCTTAACGGAAACATTCTTTAATGCGTGTTTACCGCCTTCGTATCTGTAATTGAGATCCTTCGTCTCAAGTATCGTTCCCATTTCGATCTTCATTTCAGATCATCCCCATACGAAGCGCAAAGAAAAATATTATGCCTGCGCAGGCGATCAGAAGACAAACGACCGACGGTACGGAACTATGTTCCTCATGTTCCGATAAACTGATAAAATTTCCGTTGTAATTCCTGCATTGTAACGTGATCTGACCTTTCTCTGCGGTATCAAGCGAACGCATGAAGACGCCTACCGCAAGTCTTGCGGTCGTCCTCATACTTTTTTTGTAACTCGAGTATCCGAACTTGCATTCAGCCGCCAAATGCATCCGTTCAGCCGATTCTATCAGCAAAAATGTGTAACGGTATATCAGAATGGTCATTTCCACAAAAACATCCGGTAATCTCAATCTCTTCAATGCGTTCGCTAAGTACGGTATCGGCGTGGAAAGGGCGAACGAGAACATCAGGAACAGCGCAGCCGTTGCTCTCGCGTAAAGAAGTAATGCAAAAGATATGCCTGCGTCAGTTATCGTTATCTTGAACAGATATAAGTTCAGCACGAAGACGGATGTCCCAGGTGTTACGATGGTGAATATGAACGTACCGATGATGATGAATATCTGCGCATAAACGAAAAGTTTCACCATCAGTGACGGCGGTCTCAGCGAAGAGGCGTACAAAAAGAGAAAGAATCCTATTACGCCTGAGAAAACAGACATCCATACCGAAGGCGAAGCTATATTCAGCACCAGAAGTGAAATGATAAGAAAAAGTTTGGCCAATGCAGGCCATCGAAGCATTGGGCTGCGGTATGCTGCTGTATCTACAGTGTTAAGTTCATTCCCGTGCATGTTTATTCTTCAGGTAAATATAATAAATGGCTGCCAGTATCGCAATTCCGACAGTTGTTTGCAGCAGGAACAATACGCTTATCCCGAAGTCTCCGAATTCAATGAGATTTCCTGTCCACGTCTCATGTCCCAGACCTTCCAAGAATTCCGAACCGGCATCATCCGAACCTCCGAAGTCGAAGAAGAATGTGGTAATGTATACGAACACTATTATCGCAACAAGAGCGGCAACGAAACACATGAGCATCACACGGCTCTTTCTTTTATCTTCATCAGTGTCAAGTATGCTCCTTGTCTGGCGCACGGACGTATCGTAACCAACATCTTTCGCAAGTTCCGGTCTCACATCTGTGAGATACTTGAAGAAGAATACCATCAGAACGCCTTCCGCTATTGCAATGGGTATCTGTGTTACCGCGAAGATACCGAAGAATGTTATGTAAGCGTCAATGAACGAAGCTCCGTTCGCAGTGACCGCGACAAGCGCAAGCTGTAACGACGTTACAAGATACGTGACCATATTTGCAGTTGCTGCAGTTGTGAATACGGTCACGGAAGCATTCACGTTCCTTTGTCTTAACGCCCTGAACACAAGCCATGCGACGAACGGTCCGGAGATGCCCATTGAGAATACATTGGCACCAAGCGTCGTAAAACCGCCGTGTGCCATGAACATTCCCTGAAATAACAGAACGATCGTGCAGATCACAGCGGTTATCCACGGTCCGGAGAGCATGACACCCATTCCCGTTCCCGTGGGATGGGATGACGATCCGGTGACCGACGGTATCTTCAATGACGATAATATTACAATGAACGCACCTGATAAAGCAAGCGATAATTTCTTTTCCGGATGTTCAGCGAACAGTTTTCTCATTGCTTTTATTCCCAGTATCAGGAACGGTACGCAGACGATCGTCCAGAACACCGCCCATTCCAATGGTAAAAATCCTTCCATTATATGCATTTCTCACACTCTCCGCAAATTCCCTCAAAAGACATTTTCCACTTGCTGACACGCATTCCTATCTCCCCTGAAAGGAAATCCTGATCTGCTATGGGAATATCTATTCTCAACATCTTACCGCATTTCTCACACACGAAAAACGCGTTGGAGAACGGATGTCTTGTGTAATAGTTGACATTTTTCCAGCTGACCTCGCTTATTATTCCCTGCGCGGTCATCTTTTTAAGATTGCGATAAACGGTGGCGATGCCTATGCTGGCATCCTTTACCCGCAGAATGTCGTGTATCTGTTCAGCGCTGAGAAAATGTTCTGCCTCATACATTATCTCAAGTATTGTCGAAAGCTGTGATGTCCACCGTTGCATCGTAAGGGTAATGGAACGGAGAGATATTTAATCTTAATGATAATGATTATCGATAGCAATAAAGAAGAACAATATGAACGAACTTCCGGCGCATGATTATTATTGTCGTTGTCAATACCGTCATGATAAAATGGATCTGAAAGCGTCAATAAGAACGGTCGAGGACTGGCCGAAGAAAGGTATAAGTTTCAAAGATATCACAACAATGCTGAAGAACGGAGAATTACTGAAAGCATCGATAAAAGAGATGGTAAAGCCGTTCATCAACGACAATGTGGACATCGTCGTCGGACCGGAGTCCAGAGGCTTCATATTCGGCGTTCCGATGGCGATAGAACTGAATGCCGGTTTCGTTCCTGTAAGGAAGAAAGGAAAACTTCCCTCAAAGACAATAAGCGCCTCATACGAACTGGAATACGGCACTGATACGCTGGAGATGCATGAGGATGCGATAAAAAAGGGACAAAGAGTTCTCATCGCTGACGATCTTCTTGCAACAGGAGGAACAATATCCGCAGTTATCGAGATGTGCGAGAAAGCAGGCGCCGAGATAATAGGATCATCGTTCTTCATAGAACTGGAATTCCTTAACGGAAGAGAAAAACTGAAAGGCAGAAAGATAAACTCCGTGGTAAAATACTGATAACATGAACACTCAGACGTTCGTAACACACATGCCCGACAAACCAGGGGCGTTCATGCATGCCGTCAAGGTAATATCAAAGCATGACGGGAACATCGTAAGAGTAAGTTTCAACAAGGCGGTGGATTTTCATACGCTTTTCGTTGAAGTGAGGGCGGATGACGACGTCTTAGAAAAAATATCAAAAGAACTTTTAACTCTCGGCTATCTGAAAAATGAACTGACGGAATCAAAAGTTATCGTTGTGAACATCAAGATGCCCGATAAGCCAGGAGTATTGTATCCTGCACTAAAGATATTGGATCGTTATGATATCAATATCTCATACATCAACTCGAACGAGCACGACGGGATGTATCAGAACTTCAAGATGGGTTTGCTTATCGAAGATCCCAAGATAATAAAGAATGTTCTTGATGATATAAGTGAATTATATCCGATAGACATAATAGATTACGAGGCGGAAGAACCGAATCTTGATAATACGATATTCTACATTCGCATCGGGAACGAGATACAAAAAATGTTCGATCTGTCATCACAAAGAACGATGGAGTTCATACGCGAATCTAATCGTGTTCTTCAGATGCTGCAGGATCGCGGTGAGGATCCTGATAAAGTTTTCGAACATGTTCTTCATCTGGCAAGGTTCATGGCCGAACATCGTGACAACAGATTTGTTCCTGATGTTTCGGTCAAACAGATAACAAAGGATACGAAACTGCATATAATCGAGCCGCCGTGCGGCAGCAATACGTATATTTTGGAAAATAACAATGAATTGTTATTCATTGATACCGGATTCGCAATATATGCGGACGAGATGATGCGCATTATTCACTCGATATTCGCAAATTTCAATGACATGAAGAAAACGATAATGATAACGCATGCGGATGTGGATCACTGCGGTCTGCTTTCCGTGATAAGCGATGCATCGATACTTCTGAACAAAAAGAGCGCCGAAGGCCTTTTACGACAATACAACAAGACAATGGATCACCGTGAGGAGACGGGATTTCATTTAGGATACAGCAGATTAAGCATGATATTTTCCAACTACGTTCCTCCCGATCCGTCAAGATTCGTGATACTCGGAAAGAACGTTCCGGATGATCACGAGGATATGATAAGAATTGATACAATAAAGTTCGGCGACATTTTATTGGACGCATACGAAGGAAGCGGCGGTCATCTGCATGGTGAGATGATATTCGTTTCCGAGGAACCGAGGATAATGTTCACAGGTGATGTTTACATAAACACAAAGGGATTGACAAAAGGAAGGGATGAGTTCCATTCATTGGCGCCTTATCTAATGACATCCGTGAACGTCAATTCAAAACGCGCCAAAGATATGAGAAAAGCGACCGCGGACATACTTAACAAGAGTGAAAAAGAGTGTTTAGTATGCGGCGGTCACGGTTCCGTCGAAATGATAATTCCGGAAAGGAAATGATGCAAATATCAGCACATTTACAGATTTCATGGGCCGAGACAGTCTATCGGTACCACGAAGATGCCATCCTCTTTACGAACATATGATGAATTAGCGGTCGCGCAGATGACCATCATGAATGTGGGTTCAGGTGCACCACCGGTCACGACCTTATCCCTCATGCGTATCAGATTGGCCGCAGCCTCATCTACTTTCGAATATCCGAGTTTTATTTCCACGCCGGCCCATTTTCCATTATCGGCCTCTATGATCATATCCACTTCCAGGTCGCTGTCGTCACGATAATGGTATACATTTCCCATGAACGGTGCCGAATAAACACACAGGTCTCTGTAGCAGAGGGATTCGAATAAGAATCCGGCGGTCTCAACATCTTTGAAAACGGCCTCCTGTCCGATCCTGAGCGCAGCAACGGCAATGGATGGATCTGCAAAATGTCTTTTCGGGGATCTGCGCATACGGGTTTTTGAACGTATCTCAGGGAGCCACGCTTCCTGTTCTTCGATCACAAATATCCTCTTCAGTGCATCCAGATATCCGCCGGCCGTTATGGGGGATATCGGCAGGTCTGCATCCTGTACATCATTAGCAAGAACCGATATTCTCGCTTCGGTGGCGTTGTTCCTTGCTAACGATCTCAATACGCGCCTCATGGTCACCGGGTCCCTCTTCACACCGTCTACTTTGGAAAAGTCAAAATTAACTATCATTTCAACATAGTTCCTTGGTATGAGTGTTATTCTATCATCATCGACATTCAATCCGGCTGGCCAGCCGCCTTTGCATATGAGCTTCACGATCTTCTCATATCCCATTTTTGATATGGACGGCGTCGGCCTTTCTCCCTGAAAAAGTTTTGACAATGATACAGCACCATTACTGTCACCTGATTCGAACAGTGACATGGGCCTCATTTTCACAGGTGCGAATCTGCCTGCGCCGGAGTGTCTGACCGATCCTTTCGGAGGCGTGACGGAACCGGTAAAGATGTATTTGCCTTTGGTCTTCGAAAAATCAATTTTATATCGAGCTGTGTCCCATAATGCCGGAACATCCTGCCATTCATCCACAAGACGAGGCTGTTCGCCTTTCAGCGCAGCTTCCGGGTCGGTCTCTGCAAATGCTCGGCCCTCAGGTCTTCCTATGAATATGGATGACTTGAAATGGATCAAACCTGTCCATGATTTTCCGCACCATTTGCAACCCAATATCCAGACAGCACCGAACAGGTCAAGCATATCGTCTATTGTCGTGTCAACGATCCTTGGGATATAGAGTTCTCGCATCTCAGTTTCACTCAACTCATTTCGATCTTCCATGTGCGTTATATCCAGTTCATACTATTATATGTTTTGCGTCCATTTCATTATATGTTTTGCGAATCGTTTGCTATAGGTTTTGCGAATCGTTTGCTATAGGTTTTGCGAATCGTTTGCTATATGTTTTGCAAATTCATTCATAGGTCTGCGAACAGAAACGCTGACATTCGAAGATCATGTCATGAAATATCTTATATAATTAATTACTAATGGTGTTAGCAAATTACGGACGTGAGAACATAGACTACGAAAAACTCGCGGAAGAATTACTCAGGAACATGCGCACGGTCGGAACGGCACAAAGACAAAGATCGATCAACGAAGGTGTGCACGGAGAAGCGTTCGTCCTTCAGTTCATAAGAGAGAATGATTGTGTGATACCCGGGAAGATAAGCGAAGCGATGAGCATATCATCAGCACGTATCGCCGCAGCGCTGAACAGCCTTGAGGACAAGGAATTCATTACACGTAATATAGATAACGAGGACAGACGCAGAATAATAGTAAAACTTACCGAAAAAGGAAAGGATCATGCGGATGAGCAACGAAAAGGATACATCCGGCAGATAAAAGGGATATTGATCGCATTGGGCGAGGATGATGCAAAAGAATATGTTCGCATATTGGGAAAAATGGCAAAGGTACTTTCCGGTACCGACGAATAATGCGACCGGTCATGTGATCATAAGAGAAACAACAAGTGAAAAGTAATGTTCAGAACGTTAGGTTATTTACGGAAAAAAGAGTGGTCAATGGTCGTCGTGATCATGTTCCTGATCGTGATACAGGTATGGTTAGATCTGAAATTACCGGAATACATGGGAACGATAACCGAACTTGTAGTGACACCAGGAAGCGAGATGAGCGACATCTGGCTGAACGGCGGTTATATGCTATTGTGCACATTAGGAAGTTTAGCGTCTGCGATAGCCGTAGGATTCTTAGCGTCAAAGATCGGGGCGTCATTCTCGCAAAGATTAAGAACGTTGCAATTCAGCAAAGTTGATTCATTCTCGATGGGCGAGATAAACAAATTTTCTACTGCGAGTTTAATAACACGTTCTACGAACGATGTCACGCAAATTCAAATGATAGTGACCATGGGATTGCAGATAATCATCAAAGCGCCCATACTGGCAGTATGGGCATTGTTCAAGATATCGGGAAAAGGATTTGAATGGACCATCGCGACAGGCGTTGCGGTATTGATCCTAATGTTACTGTTCGCGATAATATTCGTTCTTGTCATTCCCAAATTTAAGAAGATGCAATCCCTTACCGATAACGTCAACAGAGTAACGAGAGAGAATTTGACCGGACTTCCGGTGGTGCGTGCATATAACGCGGAAAATTATCAAAAAGAGAAATTCGAGTTCGCTAATGATGAATTGACGGATACGCACATGTTCACGTCCCGCGCAATGGCGGTGCTTATGCCGTCGATAGGTCTGATAATGAACGGTTTGTTATTAGCAGTATACTGGATCGGAGCAATTCTGATAAATGATGCTCCGATCATTGATCGCGGACCGCTGTTCGCTAATATGATAGTATTCTCATCGTATTCGATGCAAATTTTGATAGCATTCATGATGATCACGATGCTTTTCATCATGCTGCCGAGAGCACAGGTATCGGCAAGACGTATCAATGAGGTTTTAGACACAATTCCGTCGATATCCGACGGAATTGTGACGGAATTTGATAATTCAATAAAAGGCGAGGTCGAGTTCAGGAATGTAAGTTTCAAATATCCCGGAGCGGCGGATCACGTTCTGAAAAATGTCAGTTTCTCAGTAAAGCAAGGTGAAACAATAGCGTTCATCGGCTCAACGGGATCCGGAAAAAGCACGCTGATAAATCTTGTTCCCAGATTTTATGACGTAACGGAAGGTTCCGTACTCATTGACGGAAAGGATGTAAGGGAATACAAACTGAGTTCATTGTACAGCAAAATAGGATATGTTCCTCACAAGGCGGTATTGTTCTCAGGTACCGTATCAACAAACGTCGCATTCGGCGACAACGCGAATGCGGAAGAGGACGTAAAGAATGCGGTACGCATCGCACAGGGAACGGAATTCGTTGAAAAGATGACGAATGCGTATGACGCAGACATATCAAGAGGCGGAACGAATGTTTCAGGAGGTCAGAAACAGAGGCTCGCGATAGCGAGAGCAGTATGCAGAAGACCTGAGATATACATCTTCGATGACAGTTTTTCTGCGCTCGATTACAGAACGGACAGGGATCTCAGGACAATACTCAAAAAAGAAACGAAAAATGTTACAACAATGATCGTCGCACAACGCATCGGAACAATAATGGATGCCGATAAGATCGTGGTACTGGATGAAGGAAAGGTCGTTGGCATGGGAACGCACAAAGAATTGCTTTTATCGTGTCCCGTATACAAAGAGATAGCAACGTCGCAGTTAAGTGAAAAGGAGTTGGAACTGTGACAGATGATCAGAGACGCCAAAGACCGATGGGCGGCCCGATGGGCCGCGGGATGGGTCCTGCTGAGAAGGCGAAGGACTTCAAAGGAACATGGAGTAAACTTATCAATTACTGTGAACGGTATCTTTCCGTTGTCATCGTTGCGTTGATAATGGCTGTACTCGGCGCCGCGATGCAGATAGTCGGTCCCGACCTGTTGAAAGATCTTACAAATGAGATAGCGAAAGGATTTATCGGTGTTATTGACATGGATGCGATCGCATCAATTGCGATATTACTGATATGCCTTTACGCCGGTGCGGCGCTATTCACGTTCATACAGAACTGGATCATGGCGACGGTAACACAGAAAACAACGAAGAGAATGCGTTCAGATATATCATCAAAAATAAATCGCTTACCGTTCAGTTACTTCAACAGGAAAAGTTACGGCGACGTTCTCAGCCGTGTAACGAATGACGTTGATACAATAGGGATGACATTGAATCAGAGCATTTCCGCATTGGTAACAGCAGCGGCAATGTTCGTCGGTACGCTGATAATGATGTTCCTTACCAACGTGATAATGGCATTGACCGCTATCGGTTCCAGTGTATTAGGGTTCGTTATGATGATGTTCATAATGAAACGTTCGCAAAGGTACTTCGTAGAACAGCAAAAAGATCTGGGTGAGATCAACGGTCATGTGGAAGAGACATACACAGGCCACAGTATCGTAAAAGTATACAACGGAAGCGCCGAATTTAAAAAAGAGTTTGAAGAGATAAACACAAGATTGTACGGAAGCGCATGGAAATCCCAATTCTTATCAGGATTGATGATGCCGCTGATGATGTTCGTCGGTAACTTCGGTTATGTTGCCGTTTGCGTTGTTGGCGCAGTACTGACAATGAACGGTACGATATCGTTCGGCGTCATCGTTGCGTTCATGTTATACATACGATTATTCACGCAGCCGTTGTCACAATTTGCGCAAGCAGCGAACAGTTTGCAAAGAACAGCAGCAGCAAGTGAACGTGTATTCGAATTCATTGAAGAAAAGGAATTGGAAGATGAAAGCCAAAAGGAAAAGAGATTGACATCCGTAAAAGGAAATATCGATCTCGTGAACGTGAATTTCGGATACACAAAAGAAAAGACAGTGATAAATGATTTCTCCGTGTCCGTGAAAGCCGGTCAAAAAATTGCGATAGTCGGCCCCACGGGGGCCGGAAAAACCACGATCGTAAATCTTTTAATGAGATTCTACGAACTGAATGACGGTAAGATATTGTTGGACGGTGTACCGATGAACGAAGTTCGCAGGGAAGACGTTCATGAACAATTTTGTATGGTATTACAGGATACATGGCTGTTTGAAGGTACAATAAAAGAAAATATCATTTACTCAAAAAGGAACGTATCTGATGAGGATGTCATCAGCGCCTGTAAAATGGTCGGGTTGGATCACTTCATAAGAACATTGCCGAACGGTTACGAAACGATACTGAATGACCGTGCAAGTTTATCGGAAGGTCAAAAACAGTTGCTTACGATAGCAAGAGCAATAATCAAAGATTCGCCGTTACTGATACTGGATGAGGCAACAAGTTCCGTTGATACAAGAACGGAACGTATAGTACAAGAAGCAATGGACATGTTAACGAAAGGAAGAACGTCGTTCATAATCGCTCACAGACTTTCAACAATAAAGAATGCTGATGTTATCTTAGTGATGAAAGAAGGTGACATAATTGAATCGGGAAGCCACTCGGAATTGTTGGAAAGACAAGGATCATACGCAGAACTTTATAACAGCCAGTTCGAAACCGCTTGATATCTTTCCGCTTTATTCTTACCATTATCATTATAATATAAAGGCGATGCTGATTATCTATTAATATATATCATAAATA
>WQXR01000028.1 GCA_009784745.1 Methanomassiliicoccaceae archaeon
GACAACCTCCTCCGGTGAACGTATCTTCACTGTGGAATAACCGTTCTCAATGTTTATATATCCTGTCATTTCGATCGTTTTCGGTTTAACAATATGCCTTAAATTCATGCTTGCAATAGTGTCCATATCATAGACCGTTGCGGTCGCAATATGTAAAGCGTCAGTGTGGTACCCCACAGGGATTATTCCTTCATCAATGTACATGTCGCCCAATCTCTTGACCTCGTCGTTTCCTCTGAGTATTGTTATGCCATACTCATCAATGAGTTCTAACATCTTATCTCGTTTTTCCTTTTGAGCGCTCTCCAATTCATCCGTTACGTATGTTGACGTATATGCTTCGAATATTCCTTTCTTGATCATTTCGAATAATTTGATCGTGTATCTGTGCGCATTACCTCTGTCCTCATCAAAATAATAATTGAACATCGTTGTTTCCATGTATATCTTCAATTTTTCCATTCATTTTCCTTCTTCTTTTTTCCATGCGCCGAATGCGCCTGTGAAAGAAGATTCAGGGCGAAGTTCTTAATGGGATGATACTACATGTAATATAACTCCCTGCATTCCGTTGTGTTACAATAAGATACATTTAAGTTCAGACAGATTTTCTCTTGTCGCGGAGATCTGAAAAAAATGGGAAGGATGTTCGGTACCAACGGCATACGCGGAGTGGTGAACGAAGAAATAACAATAGACCTCGCCGTAAGATTGGGAAAAGCGATAGGAGAGTTCTTTCACGACAAGGTCGTTATCGCTTCAGATACCAGAAATTCAGGCAGTATGATAAAAAGCGCGGTCGCATCCGGACTGATGGCAGTCGGTGTAAATGTCATAGACATAGGCACCGTACCGACACCCGCGATGCAGTACTACGTCGCATCTCACGACGTTGACGGCGGTGTAATGATCACTGCTTCCCACAACCCTCCGCAGTTCAACGGCATAAAATGTGTCGGTCCCGCGGGAAGAGAATTGATAAAAGTTTCCGAGGAAAAGATAGAGGAACATTACGACGTGGATGTGGATTGTCTTGCATGGAATAAAGTGGGAACAATGACATACGATCCTTCCGCCGCCGAGAGTTATGTGAATGCGGTGATAAAGAAAGTGGACGCGGAAGCGATAAGGAATGCAAATTTAACGGTAATACTGGATTGTGCTAACGGTGCGTCATACGTAACCGCTCCGTTATTGCTGAGCAAACTCGGCGTTCGTGTGATAACGTTGAACGCGCACCCTCAGGGCGACTTCCCGGGACATCCGAGCGAACCCACCGAAGAGAATTTGAAAGATATCATATCATTGGTCAGAACGGCAGATGCGGATCTCGGGATAGCGCACGACGGAGATGCGGACAGGACCGTTTTCATAGACGGCGAAGGAAATTTCATAAGCGGCGACAAAAGTCTGTCGCTGATGGCAAGATACATACTTTCGAAGGAGAAAGGATTGGTGGTAACTCCTGTAAGTTCATCATCGATGGTGGAAGAAGTTGTCACAGCATCCGGAGGAACGGTAATGTACACGCAAGTGGGATCTCCGACAGTATCAAAAACAATGTTCGAACAGAGAGCGGTATTCGGGGGAGAAGAGAACGGCGGGATGATATTTCCTGAACACGTGTTATGCAGGGACGGCGCAATGACGGCCGCTAAAATGCTTGAATGCATAGCAAAGAACGGTCCTCTTTCGGAACAGGTGGGAACGCTTCCTAAGTACTACATGGAAAAGAGGAAGATAGACTGTCCCAACGATATCAAAGGAGTATTGCAGGAGTATCTCAGATCTGAGAACATGGGAATGAGAACGGATACGACGGACGGATTAAAGATATTCCACGATGACGGCTGGATATTGGTACGTCCTTCGGGAACGGAACCGAAGTTCAGGATATTCTCAGAATCGAAGTATCCAGAGGTTGCGATGGAACGCGCCAACGAGACGGAGATAAAGGCAATAGAATTCGTTGAGCGTGTACTGACGGCAAAGACGCTTTGACACATCAGTCAACGGATGTATGTTCGGATATGCGTGCGGCTCTGTCGCGATCAGCCTCTTCTACGCTGTAATATATCTTGAATCCGTATTTCTTAGCAGTTCTTTCGCCGCTCTTCCTGTAATATTCTACTCGTTCTTGAGGGGTCATATCTTTTATCTTCTCATATATGTTCAATCTGATCTCATCTATTTCATCTTCGATCTTCGACATCTTTGACAACCTCCTCTGGCAAACACATTCTCATCTGTTCTTGTAGAAAACAGAGATCCCTTCTTTGATAAGTCTCGCACCCAGCACAGCGGTCATGCCGCTGTGGTCATATTGCGGTGAAATCTCAACAACATCCATTCCCACCAGACGGCTGCCGATCCCGTTGATGATCTTCTTGACATCCATCGGGCTCAGTCCGAACGGTTCCTGTGTTCCCGTTCCGGGTGCGTATGCAGGATCTATGCCGTCGATGTCTATTGTTAAATAAACTCTTTCATTCTTCACGGAATCAAGCGCGTCCTGTATCGCCTTTTCAATCCCTGTCTCCATTATCTCGAATGAAGTTATATGCGAAATGACATCATCCCTTTCCAGTTCCTCGTTGCATATTGACCTTACACCGAGGACGAACACGTTATCGAGACCGACGTACTCGGAACAGCGTCTCATAACGCACGCATGACTGTACGGGCTTCCCATGAACTCATCCCTCGAATCAAGATGCGCATCCACTGAAATAACGGAAACATCATCATACGAATTCACAATGGGTGCTGTAACGGAGTGCTCACCACCCATTGCTACGGTGAATTTATCACTTTTTATTGCAGGAGATATACAAAATTTAATTTCATCGAACATGTCTTCCGGATAGATGTGATCATCCACATCACCAAAATCATGCATTCGCAGTTCAGGAGGTCTGCCGTGTTCAAAATGTGACGCTTCGAAGTTGTACGACGCTCGTCTCAATGCGTTCGGCGCTTCTCGTGATCCGGACCTGAATGACGTCGTCCTGTCATACGGTATACCGTATATGACGATGTCAGCATCGCTGAACGGCGTATCCGCATCCGCGAACGAGGTACCGAACATTTTTACTCACATTAACCGCTGTCTGCCCATCGCGACAAGGTACATGACCTCGCCGCCTTCTACGAGTTCGCTTTCATGGTCATCATTGATGGCCATGCTGAATGTCTCGAACGTTTCGAGATCCATCAACTGTACCTCGCTTCCGTGTATCGATAATACCTGACCTTTCCTTTTGTCGATCATCGGCACCTGAACCTTGGAGTTCACCGGCGAGACGATGGATCGTTTTGCACCCGTGAATATGCTTGCCGCTTCGATGTTCGCTTTTGCCGCGCCGTGTTTCCCCGGTTTGGAGGTGGTCATAGATAAGATCTTGCAAGGTTCACCGTCAATGTTGAGGTACCTGCCGACCTTCAATTCCCTAACTTCTTTCTGTTCCCACATTGTTATCGCCTCCTCAACCTTTACAACGTTTAAATATTTTATTTGTCTCGAAACCTGATAGATCAATATTCATCTCTTCCGTTTTCCCCTATTCCTGTGGTCCGCATTATTATTTTCTTTCTTTCTTTTCGGCGGTTCGGGATATTTTTTCTTTATCTCAGCCAACCTTTTGTTGAATCCTTCTAAGAGAATGTCGCCGATGAACTCTCCTTTGTAATTGTCCGCCTTTGCGGCGATAAGCGCCTTACCGGCCAACGCTCTTGATATGTTCCCTCGTTGCCAATACGGCGCCCGATGGATGTCGGGGTGCTGAAATATCATACCGTGCTTCGGTCCTTTTTTTCCTGAGCGCAGATGTCTGAACATCGCTTTTTCTGCACCCAATAACTGCAAAGTGGAAGAAGGAAGCGTTGCCAGTCTGTCCAATCCCCCTGCTGACGATATGAGACGTGCGGCGAGCGGAGCCCCCAGTAAAGCACACATGTTCGGTGCGGTCACGTTCGCAATATTATTGATATAATTCTCCGTCGCCTCACGGTCATCGTATATCCTGCAAAGCGTCGAAGCAAGATGCATTATTCTTTCCATATCCTCTTTATCGGTCTCGGAACCTATTGACTCTACGTCAATACCTAATTCTTTGATTATACCGTCACGGTTCCCGTATTCGGATATCAACTCGCAATATCTTCTGTCCTTTGCGTGGTCCCCGAGTTCAGGAAAATGTAATCCGTACCATTCATGCAGCCTTTCGTTCATGAGATTGCATGAAACGACAAGGTCATCCAGATGTCTTATCGCCTGTACCAGGTTCTTGTCGCGCGGTATCGGTTCCGATGTCCTCAGTTTACCGAGCCTGAGCATGACATCATGCATCAGTTCTCCGGTGAATCCGTATGCTTCCGCATTGATGAAGGAGGAATCGAACAACACCGGTTTTCCAAGTTCGGATTGTCTGCGTTCCGATACCCTTAATTTTTTCTTATTTTCCGCAAGATCCTTTTCTTCAGGGAGCAGCGCTCCGCGCTGCATTGCTGCTAATTTCTCAGCAATTATCCCCGGATCTTTAGGCATAAGACGTTCCTCTATGACGCGAGACTCATCACACAAGAACACGCCGAACCATTTCGTAACAAGTATCATCGCATCTTCCTCAGTTTTGCGACCTCGTCGGAAGGAAGTCCGTTTGCACCGTTCGTAATGAACTGCAGGTGCGCCTGAAATTCAAGTTCCTCCATACGGTCGCATGCTTCTTCCATTGTTCTTCCTACGGTTATTGCGCCGTGATGTTCCATTATTGCAGCGTCACATCCTGAAATTTTCATTATTTCATTGACGAGCGCATCCGATCCCGGGGTGCGGTAAGGCACCGTCGGAACGTCTCCTAAGAGAATTATACCTTCCGGCGTCAGATCGGTCCTTATCTTCTTTTCCGTTACCGCAATTGCCGTACAATAAAGAGGATGACAATGGACGACCGCGTTTATCTCAGCGTTCGAATTATATAGTGCCAGATGGAATTTATTTTCAATTGACGGTCTTCCTTTTCCTATAACATCACCGTTCATGGACATCTTCACAATATCATCAGATATCAGCTTCCCTTTGTTCCTTCCTGACGGCGTTATGAGCATGTGGTCATCGGATCTGATGCTCACATTCCCGCCGGCCGATATCAATAATCTTTTCCTGTAAAGATCGGAACATGCGTCGCATAATTTCTTCCGTGCTTCATCCTCATTCATCTCAATTCCTCATTTTATGTATCTCGTCCGGTCTCAGTATCCCTCTTTCGGTTATGAATCCGGTGATGTATCCTGACGGAGTTACGTCGAACGACGGGTTAACGGCATGAACTCCGGCCGGTGCTACACGCATATCGCCGATCATTGTTATTTCTTCTTCGGATCTCATTTCTATCACGATATCATCACCGTTCTTGGTATCAAGGTCGAACGTGGAGACGGGAGCGGCAATGTAGAACGGTATCTTCAACTCTTTTGCGATGACCGCTTTCTCATAAGTTCCTATCTTATTCGCCGTGTCGCCGTTGGCGGCTATCCTGTCCGCTCCTGTTATTATGATGTCAACACCTTTTCTCATGAAATGGCCGGATGCGTTATCCGTCATCAGCGAATGCGGTATCCCTTCCTGAAGAAGTTCCCACGCAGTGAGCATACCTTGAAGTCTCGGTCTCGTCTCGGAAACGTATACAAATATCTTTTTTCCCTGTTCATGCGCTTTCCTTATCGGCGCCAATGCCGTTCCGATATCGACCGTCGCCAGAGCGCCGGCGTTGCAGTGTGTCATTATCTTATTGCCGTCAGCAATGAGCGAAGAACCGAATTCCCCGATCTTCGAACACTTTTCAACGATGGAATCCGAATATGAATCGGCGGCGATCAGCGGATCAGCACCGTTATTCAATTCGGCGATCATATGATCGACAGCGTAAAAAAGATCGTTCGCGGTAGGCCGTGATGCCTTCAATGTTTCTGCGGCCTTCATTATATCAAACTTATTCATTGATGCCAGATACATCCCGTACGCCGCAGCGGCACCGATCGAGGGCGCACCGCGTATCGTCATGTTCCGTATCGCTTCCGCAACTTCGTTATGATCTTTGAATTCAACGACAACGATATCATGAGGAAGTCTGCGCTGATCTATCATCCTCACTTTTCCGCCGGAGGACCAAACAGCCCTCATGTCCGTTCCGGTGCCGTTCAGACAGATGTTCATGGTTCCGTATACGCGGACGTTATTTTTAACACTGTGCGCACAATACATTGCTTTTGAAATGATGTTGAACGATATACACGGCGTTAACCAGCATCAGGCAGGCTCATTATTTTAAGTACGAATAGCATAGCGTGTATGACCATGAGCGAGATCTTTGACATCTACTCGACCCCGAAGGGTCTGGTGCAAGTTTCAAATCCGGTAAGAAGGCAGATACTCCAGCAACTTTCCGTTTCCGATCTTTCGCTTACGGATATCTCCAACATAACGAAAAAAGCACAATCAACGTTATCCGTTCATCTGGATAAGATGGTCTGCGAAGGTCTCGTGATATCAAGGGACGATCCCGCGGACTGCAGAAGGAAGATATTTTCATTATCGTCAAGACTGATGGCCCGTTCGCGTGATGTGAACGCCGAAGGCATCGACGCATACAGGAAGACTTTGGCGCAGATAACCGAACCGGGATCGAACATGTTCAAAACGATGATGAGGGCGCTGATCGTAGGTGCGGAAGGTTCCGGACTTTGTATAGGACCTACGATGAGGCACATGGGCAGAGGAATGGGAAAGGCGTTCTCGGGAACGGCATCATCGTCAAAGATAGAGGATATAATAAGCGAGATACAGGAATTCTACGAAAAGAACGGCATAGGCGAGGTGTGCGTGTACACATTCATGCCTTTGACGATAATTGTAAGGGACAATTACGATGTCACACAATGCGCCGCAGAATCGATATCAATGTTCAGTCAGGGATTTTTCGTAAAAGTATTGGAAGAACTGACGAAAAAGAATTACAGAATAGCGTCAAGCGAATGTTTCGGCGCCGGTAACAATTATTCAAAATTTGTCATCGAGCAGATCATCTGATAACATCGTACGAAACAAGAACGCCGTCGCCTAATACCTCAGCGGTCTTCATCTTCAGTCTCGTTCCGTTCTCTTTTATCCATCCGTCACCATCTGCAGGTGTCGGAGAGTCTTTTCCTCCGATGATGATATTTCCTACGAAAACGGTGTATTTATCAACAAGGCCGTTCCTGAATAATGATGATATCGTGTATCCGCCGCCCTCGACGAGAATGCTTTCTATACCAAGTTCCGATAACTTTTGCATTGCAGCGCCAATATCAAAAGGATGACCGCATTTTATCTTTTCAGCGTTCTTCCATTCTTTCTCGCATGCATCATCGGTAAGTATCACCGTCGGAGCATGATCGTCAACTATCTGCGCATCACAAGGTGTTCTTCCGTGCGGATCTATGACAACCCTTACGGGATTCTCTTCGTATGCCGCTCCTTTAACGGTAAGGTGGGGATCATCCGCTATGACGGTCCCGATGCCGACGAGAACGGAATCGTACGCTCTTCTTAATTCCTTTACCCTTGCGATGTCCTCGCCGCTTGATATCCTGACCTGTTTCCTGTCGCTTCCGGCTATCTTCCCGTCGGCGGACATCGCACAGTTGATATGTATGAACGGACGAAGCATATTATCATCCCGGAACTACCGACAGATTATAGATATGTCCTTTGCGTTCAACACCGAACCTGACATCCAAAAATGTTTCTAAAGTATCCATCTGGCTCAATAGATGTTTACTTATCCTTGAAACGGTAAATTCACTCGGTCCGTTGGCCATTGCCATATACGGCAGGAGTTGATCGGCGGTGTAAACATCCATCGTCGCTCCGGAACTCATTTCTTTCAAAAGATCCTTGGCGACATCCTCTCCGGCCTGTTTCGCAGGATGACCTCTTGTAGTGAGAACGTTACTCCCCAAACGGCCGTTCTCGTAAACGGCGGCAAGCGAAAGTCCCGCTCCCTTTGAATTGCCGACCGTGCGCTGAACATCGATATTGACAGGACATTTCAGATCAAGCGTTTCCTTGCATGATGAGAGCATATCCTCCATTATGTCATCCTTTAACCTCTGAATGTAAAATATTCCGTCGATACGTTCCAGTTTTCCGAGATCCTCTATGACAAGCGGCCTTATCTCATCAACGGGTTCCAACTCGGCTATGACACGCCCCCCGCCGTCAGGATAAAAACCTCTGTCTATGATATCCAGTTTCGCATGGATGCCCATTCTTTCCATTAACGGGAATAAGATCTGCTGATACGAATCTATCGGGGGCGCCCACATGACGTTCGTTCCTCCGGAAACGTCCACCCTCATCTTCTCCTTATGATGTCTGGCGGCAAGCATGACCGCCTGAAGGACAAGACTGATGCTCCCTGCCGTTCCGATATCCAATTTTATATCAGATCTTTTACCGTTCCCGGGTTTGAACAGCAGATCCCGTGATCCGGCATGATTCCCTATCACAACGGAATCCGTCATATCGGCGACCGCTTTCACCGCTATACAATGCTGCTTGGAAAGGCCGTTGGTCGGACGATTTTCTCTTATTCGTGTCAAATGTGCCTCTATGCCGGTTATCGCGGAAAGCGCAACGGAGGAACGTACCACCTGACCTCCTCCCTCCCCCTTGGAACTGTCTATCTCCAGCATACGCACTCGACCAGTATAAGCAACGCAATAATATAAACGTTACAAAATCACGGTTATCGGAGTATGAACTGCTGGACGCTGTTCTGAAAGGACAACAGGTGCGGCCGCCGGGATTCGAACCCGGGTCAGAGGCTTGGGAAGCCACCGTCCTGACCACTAGACTACGGCCGCGTGCCCGTATCATTATTCTTTTAGTATTTTTACGTTTTCGAAAGTTCTCGGTGATCACGGTGTTATTGGCATAACAAATGATGATGTCAAGATCGTGACGTCAGCAAATGTATACTACATGTAGTACTATTCTATTAAGAATACTGACCGCAAATCTTGGTTCATGAAGATACAGGCAAAAAATGATAAAGACGTCATTAAGATCAACGATTTATCTTTCAACGAGATAATATCGATCATCGAACGCTCTCGCGAACACGTATATCGTGCGGTCAACCAAGAACTAATTTCCATGTATTGGGAGATAGGTAAGTATGTCAGCGACAAAGTAAAAACTGAGGGATGGGGGCGCTCAGTCGTTAACGATTTCGCACAATTCATTCAACGTGAACGGCCGGATCTGAAAGGTTTTTCGGCATCAAACGTTTGGCGAATGCGGCAATTTTATGACATCTATTGCGAAGATGAAAAACTCGCCCTAATGACGCGAGATATCAGTTGGACCAGCAATATGCGCATAATGGCACGCGCCGAGAGCCGTGAGGCGCGTGAATTTTATCTAATCTCTGCACAGAATAACAACTACTCCACCCGTGAATTGGAACGACAGATGGACAGCATGCTGTTCGAAAGGACCATGATCTCCGATGGAAAGAACAGATCTCGTATTGCGAAGAATTCCAGATTGATAGCATTCCGTGACAGTTATGTTCTGGAGTTTCTCGACATTCCGGAAGATACGGGAGAAAAAGAATTGCGCAAAGCCATCGTTGCGGATCTGCGCAATTTTATTTTGGAATTCGGTAAGGATTTCTCTTTTGTCGGCGAGGAATACCGCTTACAGGTCGGGAACAAGGACTTTTACATAGACCTGCTGTTCTATAATCGAGGTTTATCATGTCTCGTTGCGATCGAGTTGAAAGTAACAGACTTCTTACCGGAACACATGGGGCAAATGGAATTCTATCTCGAGGCACTCGATCGCGATGTTCGGAAACCGAATGAGAATCCGAGCATCGGACTAATACTCTGCACAGGGAAAGACGACGTCGTTGCGGAGTACGCAATGAGTCGTTGTACATCACCAACGCTCATATCCGAGTATCAGTTACATCTGCCAGATAAAGCGGTGCTCGAAAGCAGAATCAGAGAGATGAAAGAGATTGTGGAAAAGACCCAAAACGCGGACGGTGACAATTCAGATCCATAACCTCACAGGATGTGTTGCGCAGTCATGAGGCGAATGTGCTATTTTTCATCATTTTTCACCAAATTACAAAACTCGTAGCACTGCTACGAGAATTAGAAATGACCAAAAATGCCCAATTTTTCTACACAAAACCAACATAATTCACATTTTTTCATCATTTTTCATCGATTTATAAAACTCGCGGCAGTGCCGCGAGAATTAGAAATGACCAAAAACACACTATTTTTCATATAAAAAATGAAAAAAACAACATTTTCATATCATTTTTCATCGAATTACAAAACTCGTAGCACTGCTACGAGAATTAGAAATGACCAAAAACACCCATTTTTTCGAGTAAATTCCGACAAAATCAGCATTTCTATCTCGTTTTTTGCTGATTTGTAAAACTCGCGGCAGTGTCGCGAGAATTAGAGATCGAGTGGAATATGGTGGGCCCGGCCGGATTTGAACCGGCGACCTCCTCCATGTCAAGGAGACGTCATAACCCCTAGACCACGAGCCCGCGAAGGCTGATGATACATTTCATGATATATATCTTTTGTAGCGCCGGAGATGCCGTAAAGGGTCGCATAATGCAACATGGTCCAGACCGAATGCGTTTCAGCGTTGTTCTCATCCTTTCGGGACAAACATATTAAACTTGGTAACCGTTCGTATGAGCATGCATGAATTAAAATTGTTCACGAAGGATGACTGCGGAAAATGTGAGCACGTGAAAGAACGGATGCCCAAAGGCCTGAACATACAGATCATAAACGCCGACACCGTCGACGGTCTGGCGGAAGCGGCATTCTATGAGATAGTGGAAAAGACATTTCCGGTGCTTGTCATCGACGGCGAAGTGGTATGCGGCGCACTGCCGATATTGGAGCGATTGAACGCGGTCGCGGGTCAGAAGTAATGATAACCATAGGGATAGAAGGTACTGCGCACACGCTCGGCATCGGAATAACGGACAGCGGATGCAATGTGCTTGCCAACGTGATAGACATGTACAGACCTCCGGAAGGAGGGCTACATCCGAGAGAAGCGGCAAATCATCATGCTGACGCTGTTGCGTCGGTGATATCAAAAGCATTATCGGAAGCAGGACTTTCTGTGAAGGACATAGATCTTGTATCATTCTCAAAAGGACCGGGTCTCGGACCGTGTCTGAGAGTGGCGGCAACGGCCGCTCGTGCTTTATCGGCAAAACTGAACATACCGATAATGGGTGTGAATCATTGTGTCGCACACGTTGAGATAGGAAATGCAACGACCGGGTGCAAAGATCCTGTTCTTCTGTACGCGTCCGGCGGCAATACGCAGGTGATCGCATTCGCGAACGGAAAGTACAGGATATTCGGCGAAACGCTGGATATCGGCGTGGGCAATATGTTCGATAAACTGGGACGAGAATTGGGATTAGGATATTACGCCGGACCGACGATCGAAAAACTTGCAAAGGAAGGCGACAAACTTCTGGACATCCCGTATTCCGTAAAGGGAATGGACATGGCATTCTCCGGCATATTGACGGCTGCCGTTTCACTGAGAAAGAAAGGCCACCGGCTTGAGGATATTGCTTATTCGGTACAGGAAACATGTTTTGCGATGCTCGCTGAAGTTACCGAAAGGGCGATGGCCCATGTCGGTAAGGACGAAGTTCTTATGGGCGGCGGTGTTGTACAGAACGCCAGATTGAGAGACGTGATAGCAAAGATGGCGGAAGAACGCAACTCAAAGATGCATGTTCCGCAGCCAAGGTTATGCATAGACAACGGTGCAATGATAGCGTGGTTGGGTCATATAATGTATTCATCCGGTGTAAGAATGACCATGGATGACACGAAAATAGATCAGAGGTTCAGAACGGACGAGGTGGACGTTACTTGGCGCTGATCTGTTCACCTATTATATTATCTAAAACGGTCAGGAACTCTTCTTTCTTTTCGGCGCCGAACCATGCGCCGCTTGCTATCCTGTGACCTCCGCCTCCGCCGCCGACGGTCTCGCCTGCTTTCCGCATAGCGGCTGAAAGGTCAACGCCTTTGTCCAAAAGCCGCATGGTGCACCTTCCCGATACTTTCACGTTACCGTCGGTCATGCCAAAACCTATGGTAGGTTTGTCCTGATCGCCGAAATAACGCATCGCGACCTCGCAGACCATTCCCGTGGAACCGGTATCGGATGCGTCAAAATATTGTATATGATCCATTTGCTCCAGTCCTTTTTTGTCAACGGCAATGACATCCTCTACCATCCTTTTCCGGAACGCATCATTCATTGCGATGCCTTCTGCCATGCATTTCATGTCACCCAATCCGGATCCTATGCCTACACCGCCTTTTCCCGACCGTCCGCACGCGTCCAGAATGGAAGCGAGCGTTCCTGCGTCCGTATCCGTGATCATATATCGGACGCACGCAACATCCTCCAGTGTTTCTCTGGTAACGCCTTGGATGAGAAGTTTTGAAGCGATCAGCGAAGAAAGTTTCCTTTTTTCCGCGTCGGTCATATCGGAAAAGGATGACACAGGATCTATTCCGGCATCGTTAAGCAATGCGGTAACGCCTTCGGCGTTCCCGCTGACATTGCGTATGTACGGATCGACGGAAAGGAAAAGCGAACTCATAAGCGGTCCCGGAGGTATTATCGATCCGTCCGCTTTAGTGACATATCCCTTCTTCTCTCCTTCGGCGAAGAGATATTCGTTTATCCCTGAGATGTTGCGGTGCTGTTTATCACCGACGATACCGGCGAACGCGATCTGAACGAGATCCCAGTTATTATTATCGTATGCGACCGCGAACAAAGCAGCCAGCGACGAACCGCACCCGCCGGTCATACCGTCGATGCCGAACGAATGCGGATTGATGTAATGAACGTTCTCAGGTGATGCTTCGCCGAGATGATGATCCAATACAACGATATCAGCATCGATCTTTTCCAATTCTGTGATGTACGATACGCCCATATCGGCGATCATGATGCATTCGGCTCCGCAATTCTGTATCTCTTTGAAACTATCATCGGTAAGCGCACCCAGAAGCGTAACTTCAAATCCTTTGCGGGCGCGCATCATCGCTTTCGATAAGATTATCGCTGCTGATATGCCGTCCGCATCATGATGCGAAAATATGTGAACATTATCGTGACGTCTCACTGTTTCAGCGGCGGAAGATAAAGATGAAAGTAGTTTGGGTGTGAGCATCGCTGCCACCTTACTTGAGCATAAGTTCGGCGGTCTTGAGCGAATATTTCCAGTCGACCGAAAGGATGCCGTTATCTTTGTAATAGTGTTCCAGTCTCCTGATCTTCGACTCGATCAGTTGTAAGCCCCTTCTGTTGCTGTGATCTCCTTTGTTCTCCCTGAGGTGAACGTTCAGCGCTATGGCGCGTCTCATCAAACTGGAAAGATCCTCGGGAAGTGCTGACGCAACTCCCTTTTCTTTCATTATTTCGGTAACACATTTTCCGGTCAGTAATTTTATGTCAGGCACTCCGTACTGATCCCTGAGCGTAAGTCCTATCCTTGCCGACGTCAAACCATCTTTTGCCATCTTTACGATAAGGTCCTCAACCTCAGCGGCGCTGAGTGTGACCCACGACGGGCTTTCCGAGATCATAGGGCGTGCGGAACACGACCTTCCTTTTCTTCTTGCATGCATTCTTGCCATTGATCGTTCCTCCGATTCATCTAACAGGCGGCTAGGCTTTCTGCGGTTACATAATACAAGTATAAAAAGCCGACTGTCTGTTCATTTTTAATAATATCGCGGCGCGGAAAAGGTATTCGCGGTGATACGCGCACATGAGAGAGTGTCATCGGCGCGCATACCTTTAAGTGTGTACTTGCCGATGCACACCCATCTGATAGAACAGAAAAAGGTGAGAATATGGAATTCAAATTGAATTATATGGGATTTGTCGCGCTGTTCGGCATACTGCTCGGACTGGTGGGATTCTTCCTGATATGGGTGGATCACGGCGGAAGCACCGACTCCGGTCTCGATCATCTTCTGTCAATGAACGGCAAATACGCGGTGAATGCGATGCTGCTGTTCGCAGGCATGATCGTTACCCTGATGTTATTGGCGCTTGAGTTCACCGGTTCCGGCGCACAGAGTTCAAAGTTCATGCTCATGGCCGTTGGTCTGGTGATGATAATAAGCAGCATGACGGCATTAATTGACGCGGACAGATATGCAGGCGCAGGTCTCATACTGGAGGTCGCGGCCAGTATCATAATATTCGTGTCGGCGCTGTTCATGTTCTTCGGCTGGTTAGAACCGAAAAAGGCGTAAACAAATTAATCCATGCGCGCCTGTCGCGCATCATCCATTTCTTTTTACCGCATTCCGAGCCCATTCGATGACATCATCATATTCGGAGCGTTCGAACGCAAGTTCTTCCGGAAGTTCGCGGAACAATGCGCATTCGAACTCTCCTTCCTTTGTTTTTGCGAGCAGGATCGCGGCGCAAACGAAACAGTCGTTCATTTCTTTCACGGAAATGACGGATATATCGAATCCCGATTCTTCCGCATATTCGCGTATCGCTGCGCTCATCGTATCCTCATTTTCCTCGATCCTTCCGCCGGGCATCTCCCATCCGTTCCTTTTTTGGTTGTATACCATCAGAAAATCGTCACCGTCGAA
>WQXR01000029.1 GCA_009784745.1 Methanomassiliicoccaceae archaeon
AGGTCGCTTTAGGACTGTACGTAAACTTCGGCATCGAAACGGTGGACATGTCAAAGATCGGAAGCATATCGAGAACGGTCTCAAGAGCGACGGGATACCAGATACCGTACAATAAGCCGATAGTCGGGAGGAACGCATTCTCACATGAATCGGGAATTCATGTGCACGGTGTTCTGAACAATGCGGCAACATACGAGGCGTTCAGACCGGAATTGGTGGGGATGAACAGACACATCGTATTAGGAAAGCATTCAGGTACACACTCCGTAAAGGACAGGCTGAACGCGCTGAAAATTAAATTTCCCGAGGAAAGGATACCCGAGTTACTGGCAAAAATAAAGGAACTGGCGATGATCGGCAAGGAGATAGACGATGCTGAGTTAATTGCGGTGGTAGACCACATGATGTGGAAAGGCGGCAGTGAAACTGCCGTAGAACTCGCCGAATTCGCTGTATTCACAGGAAAAGGGGTAACTGCAACGGCAACTGTCACAGTAGATATCGAAGGAGAAAAGAGAACAAGATCGAGCACCGGAATAGGTCCTGTGGACGCATCGATAAATGCGATACGTGCCGCCGTTGATGAGAATATAACGCTGGAAGAGTACAGACTGAACGCGATAACCGGCGGAAGTGATTCGTTATGCGAAGTGACGGTGATAGTAAAGGGATCGGATGATGACAACCGATCATCAGTAGGAAAAGCGGTAGGTCTTGATATCGTGGGTGCAAGCGTGGAAGCGACCATGGAGGCTATAAACAGATACCACATAAGGGGGAAGAGAGGATGAGAATGGGCAAAACGATATCGGAGAAGATATTATCCGCAAGATCAGGAGTTGATGCGTACGCAGGTATGATAGTGGAAGCGGATATCGATTACGTGATGGTCAACGATGTCACCGGCCCGATAGCGTTCAGAGAATTCGATGAACTCAGCACATCCGCAAAAAAAGAAAAGATCGTGCTGATACCTGATCATTACGTTCCGAACAAGGATATCGCATCCGCGGAACAGGCAAAAGAAATGAGGAACTTTGCGGAACGCCATAACATTGAGAATTACTTCGAGGTCGGTAAAAGCGGCGTTTGCCATCAGATAATGGTGGATGAAGGATTTGCCGCCCCCGGAAGACTTATCGTAGGAGCGGATTCGCATACATGCACATACGGCGGACTGAATGCATTTTCCACAGGAATAGGATCAACGGAAGCGGCGGCGGTATTCGCCACCGGCCGTCTGTGGTTCAAGGTGCCGGAGACAATAAAAGTTGAACTCACCGGTTCGTTCAAAAAATACGTAAGCGGAAAGGATCTGATAATAAAGATCATCACTGACATCGGCGTCGACGGAGCGTCGTACAAAGCCTTTGAGTTCTCCGGCCCGGGTGTGAGGAACATTTCCGTATCAGACAGATTAACAATAGCGAACATGGCCATTGAGGCAGGCGGAAAAGCGGGGATATTCCCGTGTGACGAACTTACGGAAGAGTACATCAGGGACATTGTCAAAGGGGATTACGAACCGTTCTGCGCGGATAAAGATGCAAGATACGGTCAGACGCTCCGTTACGATCTGTCAAAATTAGAGTTGATGGTAGCATATCCTCATCTGCCGGAGAACGGGCGTTCAGTAAAGGATTCGAAAGTGAGGATCGATCAGGCATATCTCGGTTCGTGCACGAACGGACGGATAGAGGATATGAGGGTCGCCGCAAGTATAGTAAAAGGAAAAAAAGTGGCAAAAGGCGTAAGGTTCATCGTAGTTCCGGCATCTCCGAGGGTGTACAGACAGATGCTTGATGAAGGATTATTCCAAATATTCCTGGATGCGGGAGCATTCATATCCGGACCGACATGCGGCGCATGTCTCGGCGGATATATGGGGATACTCGCTGATAAAGAAAAGGCAATATCATCGACAAACCGCAACTTCATCGGAAGGATGGGGCACAAAGGTTCTGAAGTTTATCTGGCAGGCCCCGCGGTAGTGGCGGCAAGCGCCTTAACGGGGTACATCTCAGAACCGGACGAGGTGAGATGATGTCCGTAACAGGCAAAGTGTGGAAGTTCGGAGATCACGTTGACACCGATCAAATATTACCTGCAGAACGTTTAGTTTCAGAGAATCTGGCACATCTCAATGACTTCGTCTTCGAAAAGACAAGACCGGGACTTTCATCGGAAATAAAGAAGGGCGACATAATGGTCGCAGGCAGGAACTTCGGGTGCGGTTCCTCAAGGGAACATGCGCCTCGTGCGCTCATGCAATCAGGCATCGCATGCATTATCGCGGATTCATTTGCACGGATATTCTTCAGGAACTCGATAAACATCGGTCTGTTGCTGGTCGAATGCAATATCGATGTGAAGGAAGGAGACATCATTACGATCGATCCGGAGAAAGGAAAGGTCATCACGAACAAAAAAGAATACGAATTTCCGCAATATCCGGAATTCATCGCCTCGCTCATATCCAAAGGAGGATTGATGGCAAAGATAAGGGAGGAACTCAGGTGAAGCATCTTGCCGTTATACCCGGGGACGGGATAGGAAAGGAAGTTGTTGATATCGGTCTGGAGATCATTGACGCGATATCAGAGATATCGCAGTTCAACTACGATGCGGAACTTTTTGATATAGGGTCAGAAAGGTACCTCAGAACGGGCGAATTGCTGACGGAAGAGGACATAAGCGATCTGAAAAAGAAGGATGCGGTATATTTCGGTGCCATAGGCGACCCGAGAGTGAGACCCGGAGTTCTGGAGAAAGGAATATTGCTGAACATGCGCGCACGCTTCGACCAATACATAAATCTGAGACCGGTGACATCTTGGCATCCGTTCGTCCCGCTGAAAAAGCATTTTGATTTTGATATATGCTTCATAAGAGAGAACACCGAAGATTTCTACATGGGTGCAGGCGGTACTTTCAGGAACGGGAGCAGAACGCAGGTGAACGTGAAAAGAGAATTATACGAATTGGATATGAACATCGATACGAGATCGTCATCCGATGATGATTTCGCATTCGAGATAGGTATGCTTTCGGAGAAAGGCATTGAACGTTTTGCCGACTATTCGTTCATGACGGCAGAGAAACGCGGTGACCGTAAGTTAACTTTGGTGGACAAGGCGAATGTGTGTACATCGATCTACGGGATGCAAAGGGAAATATTCTCGTCAAAAGCGGAAAAGTATGATATCGAGCTGGAATTCATGTACGTCGACGCGATGGCAATGGCGATGATCGTACGTCCGGATACATTCGGGACGGTCGCCGTACCGAATCTCTTCGGCGATATCCTGACGGATCTGGGCGCTCAGCTGCAAGGCGGACTCGGGATGGGTGCATCCGGAAATATAAACCCCAAAGGGGTGAGCATGTTCGAACCGATACACGGTTCTGCGCCGGACATTGCCGGACAAGGCAAAGCGAATCCGATAGCCGCAGTACTTGCGGCGAAGATGATGCTTGACCATTTAGGGCACGAGGACATGGGAACGCTTGTGCAGAATGCGGTACGCAGATGTCTGGATAACGGAATGTATACGAAAGATCTCGGCGGAAAACTCAATACGAAGGAAATGGGCGCAGAAATAAAGAAAGAGGTGCTGAAAGGATGATGCGCCTTGAACTGAAAGTAATATATCACGACGGCGAAACAGCTGCCGCGGTATTCGGCGCGCTTGAACCGGATAACGAAGGTTATATAAATTCGGAAAAGAACGGTAATGAATTATCTTTCGTCATAAACGCGGACAACGCCGGAACGTTAAGGAACGCGGCCGACGATCTTCTCGCATGTATCAAGATAGCGGAAGAGGCATCAGGACTTTCCGACGCCGTCCCTGACCTTGACGGCGACGCCTTTCCTGAATGAGAGCATCTCGTCGCGTATCAGCATTGCACGCCCCACGGCCAGTAATTTTCCGTTACCGTCGACGACGAGAACTTCATCCATTGTCCTTATCTCAGGATCGCATTCCTTTACGAACGCACAGAACACGTTCCTTCCTTCGGAAACGAACGGAACAGCATCGTCGGAAACGACAACACGCATATGCGGCCCCGGAACTTTCTCAACAATGCGCAAAGCGCCTTCCGGTCTCAATGTGAAAAGACCGTCGCCCGCACGCATTGACAACACGTGCTCATCATCCGAAATGACGTTACGTATCTTACCGGTGTTCTTGCTCGTTACTATTTTTACATTACCGCAGATGAGCGCATCCGCCGCCTCTTTGCCGAACTGATATCTGGCGACCGCTTTTGCCTTCTCCGGAAGATGGTCGTATCCGCCGTTGCCGTGCGGAACATCATCCATATCGGCAACCTCTGAGAATCCGCTCCGTGAAACAAATTCCATCACGGAATTCTCGGAATATTCTTCCGTTTCCTTGTCAGCGACGGAAGGGAACAGTGATTGCGCTATCGGATATATCTCGTCGAGTTCAGCCGGAACGGGTCCGAACGGGCTCAGGACAATGGGCACATAGCCCGATGACCTCACACGCGCGAAATCCTCGCAGTAAGAACGCCCGTACGGTTTTCCTTCACGATCTTCGAACAGCGCCGCCTTGTCTGTGACCGGAACGTATCGTTCCTCGATCCTTTTCTCGTATCGGCGGAACGCCGGTCTGTTCCTTGTCTCAGGTCCGGTATAGAACATCGCCCCATCTCTGCTGATAGGTTCATATGTTTCCAAAAAGTCCCTGTATACGTTCAGTCTCCTGAGTGCATCCAGTAAAGCGGGATGGGATCTGCATCTTTGTTCAACAAGTTCCCAAAGCCTTCCTTCGAGTATGTACCTCTTCACGAGCGCAAGTTCTTTTGTTATCTCATAGAGATTATGCCTCGCCACCGTTCTTATCCTTTCCTTCTCCGGCAACGCTCGCAGCGTCTCAAGCGTATGGTCCTTGCACGCGGGACATTTGCAGTCGAGAGAAAGCATATCCTCGATCCGGTAAGTACCGTCGATGAACATCATCCTGTCATCCCTTGCAAATTTTGCATATGAGGCGGAATCGAACATATCGCACCCCAGGAGAACGGCCAATGACAATATCATCGGATGACCGGCACCGAACAGATGAACGGGACGGTCAGGCGACAATCCCATCTTTGAATTTATTATGACATCCACCAACTCACTGTAACGGTATTGCTCCATCAGCGGAACGACGCCGCCTATCGGATGAACGTCCACATCCATTTCCTTCATTCTTTCGGAACACATCCTCCTGAGATCAGGATACACCGAACCCTGAACGACGCCGGCGATCATCATGTCGCCTTTCATAGATACCGCATCACGCGTCCTCTTCAAAGTGACGTCAATGGACGCGGATGTCTCTTCCTCTGACCAGAACGGTTCCGTGAATATGTCCAATACAGTTCCGATATCGCTGCCTATGTTCTTCTGGAACTCGATTATCTCTTCGTTCGATACCTCAACTTCACCGTACATGTGCGACTGGAACGTACCTGAATCGGTCATCACAATTCCCGGGAAACCTAAGAGAGAATGCAATCCTTCGTTCAGCGCCCTCTCTCTGATATCGTCGCTGTTCTTTATTATGTACGAATTTGTTATCAACGCTTTGAAACCGAACTCCTCGTAAAGTTCCGCCGGCGTTATCGTCAATATCTTAGGATTCACGACGGGAAGGAGAGCCGGCGTCTCCAATATCCCGCTTCGGGTCTCAAATCTTCCGATCCTCGCCAAACCGTCCCTTCTTACGATCTCGAACATTGTACGGTGATGCGTATGCCAGTTTAAAGGATTCCCTATCGTCCTCCGTTCTTTGCCTCATCTACCGCGTGATCAATGCGCTCGCGCGCCCATTTCCCCCCGATATGGGCGCCGCATATAGGATAATATTATAATAAGGAAAACCAATGACACCCCCATATTCCATTTCGGATCGGAGATGGGCTCACACAACGATCAAGGGATCGGACGAGGAATTCGAATGACAAAGAGCAAAGAAAAATTGAAAGGAAGGCCGTATGCGGCACTTGCCGTGATCACAGCCGCCATTATGTTCGCGGGCGCCTTCGCTTTCGTTGCGGCGCAATCCGGCGAAGATCAGAACGATGTCCCGTTGGGTGCCGATGCCGGCAGGCTATTGTATAATCATGAAATGGTCGTCGTCGGCGGCGTACTTACAGGGATCACCGGCGGAACAGTACTGAACGGCGCCATGATCGTTCCGCTCACTTTCATTCCTGACATCTCTAAACCGCTCGAGACCGTTCCCATAACGGAAATAGGCGACGAAGCGTTCAAAGGTCAGGACAAGATGACAAAGATAGTGCTGCAGTCAAATATCGAGAGGATAGGAGAAAGAGCATTCTCCGGATGCACAATGCTGAATGAAGCAGTGATAGGAGCAGGCGTCGGGTTCGTCGGAGATGATGCATTCATCGGCTGCGGTGCGCTGGATATAGTGTGCTTAGAAAAGAGGAGTTCAGAACCGGGATCATTCAAATCATCGGAACTGAAATTCGGAAAGGATGTGTTCCAAAAACCCGTCTCGATAACTTATGATTACAAAGATTCGAGCGTCTTCAACGGATGGTTCTACACGGACTTGGTGGGGGCTTCAAAGCCTCTCCCCGGATCATCTATTCCGGGCGGTGCATTCGACCTGAACGGTAAAACGATATACGCTTTGTGGATGGATGCGTACAATGTCGCGTTCTACAGCGGTCTCGAAGATGATGAAGTACCGGTCACCGGCAGCGAACCCGTCGTCAAGGGAAGGACATTCAACCCGTTCATGCTGTTCATGGAATATGAAGGCAATTTCGTGCTTGATGGCTATACACTGGTAGGCTGGCGTGTCATCGGCGGCAGCGATACGATATACGGCAACTCGAACATATTCACAATGCCAACGGATGACGTTGATTTCGTTGCGGTGTGGGAACCGATACCCGAACCTGCGGACAACACGTACACAACATCCGCATTGGCGATAGGTGTCCTGGCAGTGGGGATACTGTTCGCGCTGGCGATAACCGGAAGAAAGTAAACCTTTTCAAAAACCCAATTTTTCGGCGTTAAATGAGAAAGTAATTTATTTACGTCAAGTATCGCTCTCATATGATGGAAGAATACAAGATGGTCATAGTGGTCCGTGCGGATCTGAAGATGTCTAAGGGAAAGACGGCAGCACAGGCGTCGCATGCCGCGGTCAATTGTGCATTGGCATCAAGGAAGAATAATCCGGAAGCATTGGAAAGGTGGATGTTCAACGCGTATCCGAAGATTGTTCTTAAAGTGCAGAGTGAGATGGAACTGTTCGAGATAAAGATGTTCGCCGACGCCGCCGGTCTCGTAAATTCGATAATAGCCGACGCCGGCCGCACTGAGATCGCTCCGGGGACGATAACATGCTTAGGGATAGGTCCGGATGCGGCATCCGCAATAGATAAGGTCACAGGAGACCTTTCGATGCTTTGACCGCATCAGAAACGATCTTTTTCATATTTTCAGCCGCTTTTTTCACATCTTTTTGTGACACCACCGCAGATATCACGGCAACGCCGTCAGCACCGGACATGATGATATCGGAAGCGTTGTCCGCGGTTATGCCGCCGATGGCAACGATGGGAACATTCAACGCGACCCGTATTCTTTTCAATTCCTCTGTGCCGATGGCCGCGCCCGCATCATATTTTGATGAAGTGGAGAATATCGGCCCCAGACCAACGTAATCGGCACCGCCTTTTTCGGCAGTTAACGATTCTTCCAGTGAACCGGCGGAAATGCCGATGAGCATGTTGCCTTTAATTCTCATCGCTTCCGCCAATCCCATGTCGCTCTGTCCCAAATGAACGCCGTCCGCTTCGGCGGCCAGCGCAACATCGATATGGTCATTCACAAAAAAGAGGACATCATAAAGAGAAGTTATCCTTCTCATATCTTTTGCAACGGCGATCATTTCCTCTCTGCACATGCTCTTGTCCCTTAGTTGTATGACATCCGCGCCGCCTTCGCATGCAAGTCTTGTCTGCTCCTGATGCGACATGCCGGAAAGGCCCTCATCGGTTATTACGTAAAGTCCGTACATCTCAAAGCAACCTTATGTTCGCCAGAGGTATCGTTTCGTTGGGAGTGAGATGTGCCAATTCATCCTTCAGATTCATTATGAATGATCCTGGTCCTTTAGATCTCTTTGCGGCCTTGCTTCCGGCAATATTGAAAACTGCAAGCGCAGCGGCTGATGCCAGAAGCATATCATCGGTACAGGATGCGTAACATCCGATCACGGATGCGGTCATGCATCCTGTTCCTGATACGGTGGTCATCATCTCGTGTCCGTTGTTCACGACCGCCGTTCTATTACCGTCGGTTATGATGTCAACGGCACCGGTCATGACAACGGTCGCGCCGGTCCTTTTTGAAAGCGAGATACATGCTTCCTTCGGATCTCCAGTCATGCCTTCGGAATCCACACCGCGCACCTTTCCTCCGGCACCTGCGAGCGCACCTATCTCTCCGGCGTTGCCTTTGATCACTGATATTTTGATCTCCTTCAGAAGTTTCCATACCATGTCCGTTCTGTATCTCGTCGCACCTGCACCCACCGGATCCAAGATAACAGGAATACCTTTTTTGTTCGCAGTTCTTCCGGCAATGATCATCGCCTCTATTATCGCGTTGGTAAGCGTTCCGATGTTCAGCACGAGAGCGGACGCAAGTCCTGTCATTTCTTCAACATCTTCCGGCGAATCCGTCATTACCGGAGAGCCTCCGGCACACAATGTGATGTTAGCACAATCATTCACGGTAACGTTATTCGTTATCTGATGCACCAACGGTCTTTTCTCACGCACAAGCGTCATTAGTCTGGCTGTCTCGTCCTTCATCCTTACGATGAAGAATGAAATGATATGAATATCTTGCGTTAACAGTGGTTACAGAAAGACGCACGAATATAACGCCGTTATGTTCAGAGGTCTACTCTCTTAGCAAGCATCGACGGCATGTACAGTCTGCGGAACGGTTTGTTCCCGATCTCTTTGCGAACACACATACCCAGTTCGTCAATTGTCATCACTTTGTCTACGTTCTCAGATCTTACGTAAACACTGAGTTCACCGCTTTCCGCTTCCTTATCCCCTATGACGGCGGCATACGAACACCAATCCTGTTTCGACCGTCTTACCTTTTTGCCGACCGTTGCATCGGTATCGTCAACGGAAACACGAATTCCCTTGGATTCAAGTTCCTTTGCCATCTCCGCAGCCTTTTTCAAGTGAACACCTGAAACGGGCATCAGACGTACCTGTTCCGGATTTATCCATACCGGAAGATACCCGGGGACGCCCTTCTTCTCAATGCCTACAGCAGTGTCAAGCAGTGTGTACAGGTATCGCTCTATCGTTCCGATAACGGCGGTATGAAGTATCACGGGGTACTTTTTCTCTGCGTTCTCATCCGCATAAGTGATGCCGAACCGTTTGGCGTTGCCTATGTCTATCTGAACGGTGCCTATCTCCCGAGCCCTGTTCATCTGATCCATTATATGATATTCTATATTTACCGTCCAGTAGTAATTGATACCTTCCGGATAGAAATGTATCAATGCAGGGCGGTCATGCTTTTTACAAAGTTCCAATATCAGGTGCTTATTCTCATCATACGCTTTTTTCGATGAGAAATTGACAAGCATATCATACTCGCGGCCTAACGCCTCGACCTCATCGAATATGCGTGCATCGAGTACTTTGAAATTATCTCTTGCCTCATCCTCATCCTTACAAACGACATGAAGATCAGGCATGTTCAGCCTTCTCGTTCTGAAACAGAGCATGGTCTCGCCAGATTGTTCCAGGCGATATGAGTCCGCGACCTCGAACGCACCGAACGGTAATTGACGGTAACTGATATTCCAGTTGCGCATCATCGCAAATTGCTGGTGACATGCTGCATATCTCAAAATGAACGATCTTTTGCCGGTGTCTATGGAATATAAACGATCGCCGAACAGATCGGCGTGTTCTCTTACGGCAGGCTCGTCCAAAGAGAACATGTTCGTTCCTTTTACCATGTAAACCGGTACATCAACATCATTGACGATCTGCGTGGAATAATCGGAAACCAGATCGAACATCAGTGCACCGTGCGGTGTCATGCACATATGACCAACATCGCTCATGGATTCCCACTGGATGCCGAACTTTTTACACAACCGCAAATATTCAGGCTCGCCCTTAAGAGGTTCGTTATCCTTTCCAAGTGCCTCTTTGGCTATCATTTCCATCATGCACGGACTGCCTTTCTTGAAATCATTGATCTGTATCTCCTTTCCGTCCTGCGCAAGTATGAAGAAGGTCTCTTCGCCTTTGGACGCCTGTTTCGCTTCCGCACCTTTGAAATCTCTCGACAATTCGGATAACGGATGTCCTTTGCATTTGATGTTAAAGGATTTGTACCATCCGAACGGTGCTCTCGATACTTCCGTGCCGTTCTTTTTGATCATATCTTCCATGAGCTTCAGTATCTCAAGGCATTTCTTGGGTGATGCAAGACTGCTACTCAGGTGTGCGTACGGATATATCATCACACGTTCCGCACCGACGCTCTTCACCGTTGCCGCAATATCAGCGACCGCTTCCGCAGATATTTGTGTTATTTTGTCTTCATCATCCTTTTCAACGGTAACAAAGACAACAAGCACCTCATCCATCTTTCCGGCGTGCATATTATCTTGTATATCTTCCGCAACAGGTGTTCTCTTCTTTGATTCGAACTCCATAGAATCCGCGTGTATGTATAATGTCCTCATGAGACCATATCCGTTTGTCCGTGCAGTCTGCAGAACAGACCGCTTTTCCTGTACATCATTTCTTGGTTAATAAAACGAGCGCATGCACAATAAAGGTTTTATAAGAAACAGACATTGCGACAGACAAGGTGGACATGTCCGAGGATAATGATGCTCCCAGAAAGAAGGGAAGGGACCCGATCCTGATGATCGGGACGATAATTCTTGCATTGGCGTTCGTAGTGGTCATCAGCGGATATGCTTACGGTCAGTTCGTTCCGGCGCAGGAAGACCCTGCGAAATTCGGCGACAAGGTAAAAGTGGACTACGTCGGCAGTTTCTACGGTTTTGCGATCGACAAGGACGGAAATGACAACGGTAATGCATCAGTATTCGATACATCATCGTGGTCAGTAGCGAAACATTACGAGGAAGACGATTCTCCGTACGGTTTCAGCTGGAGTTTCACCCAGCGCGCCGAAGATAAGTACACGCCGTTCAACGTTACCATCGGAAGCGGCGGGGCACTCAAAGATTTCGAAAATGCGATCATAGGTATGAGACCCGGTGAGACGAAATGGATAGAGATCAATGCGAAGGACGGATACGGAGTGGTTCCGACGGCCAACTATAAAACGTGGGAAAGCGCAGATCCGAGATTCGTGATAGATCTGACGGAGAAGATGACGCAGAACGAATTCAAGGACACGTTCAGCATAGATACGATCTCACCCGCCGGTTACATCAATCTGTCGCATCCGTACGGCTGGAAATGCAACGCAACGGTCGCCAACGATGGGTTCGTTTACGTTACTCACCTGGTAGACTTTGACAAGGATGCGGATGATCCGTACGAAGCGGTAGCGGGCGGCATGAAGATAGCAGTGTCAAAGGATGGCGCATCAAAGTTCGCCGTTTCATTCAAGTTCGATAAGAAGGCGGATCCGAGCGGAGGGATCCAACTCATACAGTTCAAGTTCGGCGGTACAACGTACTACATCACGCAGTTGAACAATGACGGTTCCTTCAAAACAAAGGACACCGACGAGATAATCGGTATGAAACTGTACTTCAAGATAACATTGCTCGGTTATCAGTGAACGCCTTAGAACAGCGAGTTCTATGCTCGCGGTCAGATTATCAGTTCTATCTTTTCCCTGAGATCATCGAGATCCTTGCCGAGCATCCTGATCATCGGCCCTCTTTTGTTCGTCCCCGCGTCGAAAATAACATCGGGCATCATACCGAGATCCTCAATTGCGAACGCCGTCAGTTCGCCGAGTCTCGCGTCAGGATAACTGTTACGGTCAACATCCGTGATGATCATGCCCACTTCCTCCATGACGTTAAGGAGATCCTCATCATACTGAATGTTCATCGCCGCCCTCATTTCCTTGTCTGTGCGCATGGCCGCCAATATCATATATGATATATGCTCCGCAGCGCCGAATCTTACCGCTCCCGATCTTATCGGCCGGCCGTTCACCAATAATATCTTTCCGCTTACAGCGGCTATATCGTAAGCATCTCTTGCGTCGGATGTTGCATATGCGATATTCATTCCCACGGAAGGTATCCAAGATCCCGGGATGATCTTCAGGAGGCCGTCTATCTTATCCTCCATTTCCTTCGTCATATCGTCGCTTCCGTATGCCTGTTTGATATTGACGGCGGAATTGGCCAGTTTATCTCCTTTGCCGACGGAATACATCGATGCGATCGAACGCTGTATCATATCCCTTGCGTTGACGATGGAGTTCACCATGTCAATGCCTTTTGCCAGATTTGCGGTTATGTACGCGGATAACGTACAGCCGCTCCCGTGTCCCGCTCTCTCCAGACGAGGATATTCGAACCTTTTGAATTCCGCCCCGTGGTACAAGATATCAACAACATTCGTTGAATTTATGTGTCCGCCTTTCAGATAAACGGAATTTCCGCTCTTTCCCATGAGCTCGCATGCGCGCATCGCATCATCCTCGCTCTCTATCGCGATCCCGGAAATGGATTCCGCTTCGAACTTATTGGGCGTTATGAGATCGCATATCGGTAAAAGGTCATTCTTTATCGATCTTGAAAGATCGTCGGAAGCCAAACTGTCGCCTACGCTTGCTATCATAACAGGATCGGAAACTATCGGAACGGTAAGATCATACAAACGGTCGACGACAACTTTCACAATATCGGAACTGTAAAGCATCCCGGTCTTTACGGAACGCACATCCGAATCGCTGAGAACGGAATCGAATTGATCGTTTATCATATTACAGGGAACAGGCATTATCGATGTTACGGACATAGTGTTCTGAGCGGTTATCGCTGTGATGACCGTTTGAGGATGAACACCCAATGAGGCCATTGCCTTGATGTCCGCCTGTATGCCGGCACCGCCAATGGGATCGGAACCTGCGACGGATAGAGCGCACTTCATATATGATGTAACGAAGAACAGATAGATAGTATCATCGTTAGGCGTGCGCGAGCATGCACACAGATATATATCACGGGCACTTTCAAGTGGATGATGAAGGCCAGCAGCGTTCACTTTATCCTGGGCGGAAAAACGCCGTACAAGGACCTAGCGCCGGCATTCCCCGATATACTGAAAATGTTCCTGATGGAGACGGATCAGATGCCGGAGGATGAAGAAATTCTAATGATGTTCATAGAACTTAACATGGCAGATCTGGAACGCAACATGAAGCCGGAAGGTTACAACCGGAAGGGACGCATGAGAATGGTGTTCCCCATGGACAGGAAAGAATTTTACATAAAGGCCGTAGGCAAGGGCGTTGACGTTGCCCGCGTGGGAGAAAGGATAAGCGAGATGCTGTCCGCTTCCGGCGTTCAGTATAAGACGGTGAACAACGACCTTCCCGAGTTCTGATACATATCAGCAAATGCAGGATATGCTCATTCAGCATGCCGTAACGCCGTTACAGACAGTTGGTCGATAGAAAATTTCATAACGGATAAAAAAATACGGACATCCAAGAGCCATAATTATCTGTGACTTTTCGGAAAAACAAGGAGATAGGACATGAAAGAGCGAAAAATAATAATCATAGGCGCAGCTGGGCGGGATTTCCATAATTTTAACACATTCTACCGCGACAATCCGCAGTATAAAGTGGTGGCATTCACCGCTGCGCAGATACCCGATATCGCAGGCCGCAAGTACCCAGCCTCGCTGGCAGGTTCGTTGTATCCGAACGGCATTCCGATATACGCGCAGGATGAACTGGAATCGCTGATCAAGAAATTCGACGCCGACGAGTGCGTGTTCTCGTACAGCGATGTTCCGTATGCAACGGTGATGAGAATAGGCGCGAGGGTCAACGCCGCAGGTGCGGATTTCGCGATGCTCGGTCACAAGTACACGATGATAAAAAGCACGAAACCCGTCATCGCGGTGGGTGCGATAAGAACAGGATGCGGCAAGAGCCAGACATCACGCCGGATCATCGAGATACTGATGAAGAAAGGTCTGAAGGTCATAGCGATAAGACATCCGATGCCTTACGGCGATCTCGTTGCGCAGAAAGTTCAGAGATTCGCGACCATCGAAGATCTTGCGAAACATAAGTGCACCATTGAAGAAATGGAAGAATACGAGCCGCATGTCGTACGCGGGAACGTGATATATGCGGGAGTCGATTACGAAGCGATAATAAGAGCGGCCGAAAAGGATCCGGACGGATGTGACGTCATCCTCTGGGACGGCGGTAACAATGACTTCCCCTTCTATCAGCCCGACCTCATGGTGACGGTTGTTGACCCCCACCGCCCGGGCCACGAGCTTGCCTACTACCCCGGCGAGG
>WQXR01000030.1 GCA_009784745.1 Methanomassiliicoccaceae archaeon
GCGAGAACGCTTTTCGTCTGTATAGATTGCCTGTTCCGAAGAAGGGTGTTGTCACCGGCATACTGGGGCCGAACGGTATCGGTAAGACGACGGCAATAAAGATGCTCTCCGGCATTGAGGTCCCGAATTTAGGAAATTACAGTGAACCTCCTTCCAAGGACGAAGTTTTACAGCATTTTGCAGGTACGGAACTGCATGATTATCTTTCGTCCGTTTACAAAGGTAACGTCAGAACGGCAACGAAGCCGCAATACGTTGACAAGATACCGTTAACGGCAAAAGGCGTTGTCCGAGATCTTTTATCAAAGGTCCAAGAGCGCATGAACGTTAATGAAGCGGCAGAGATGTTCGAACTCATTGATGTTCTTGACCGTGAATTGGATAAACTTTCGGGCGGAGAATTGCAGAGGGTCGCGATGGCCGCGACCCTTATGAAGGATGCCGATGTTTACTTCTTCGATGAACCGTCATCCTATCTGGACATTTACCAGAGAGTAAGAATGGCGAGACATATCAAATCGTTAAGCGAAGAGAAACAGGTCGTTGTGATCGAGCACGATCTGGCGATATTGGATTTTCTTGCGGATAATGTGAACGTTGTCTACGGCGCCGAAGGTGCATACGGTGTCTTCACATTGCCGAGACAAGTGAGAACGGCAATAAACGTCTATTTGGACGGCTATTTGCCGGAAGAGAACATACGTTTCCGTGACAGACCTATCGAATTCGGTTCATCTCCGCCGAGGAGCGAATGGAATACGGACGATCTTCTCGGATACGATACATTAGAAAAGGATTTCAAAGGGTTCGGACTGAAAGTTAACGGCGGAAGCATAAAAATAGGAGAGTCCGTCGGTATTGTCGGTCCCAATGCAACAGGTAAAACGACATTCGTAAAAATGCTTGCTGGCACAATAGAACCCGATAACGGTAAGATCGATACGAGAATGAAAGTTTCGTACAAGCCGCAATACATCACCGGCGATTTTGAAGGCACCGTTAAGGATCTTCTTCATTCGGTCGCTTTTGATACTGTTCAGTCGGGATTCTTCCAAGGCGAGGTCATAACGCCATTGGGAATAAAGCATCTGATGGAAAAGACCGTCAGCACGTTATCCGGAGGAGAATTACAGAGGGTTGCGATAACCCTCTGCTTAGCAAGGGAAGCGGATATCTACCTGTTCGACGAACCGTCAGCGTATCTTGACTCCAACCAAAGGATGAACGCTGCACGAACGATCAGAAGGATGATGGAGAAGAACGGAAAGAGCGGGATGATAGTTGATCACGATATTTACTTCTTGGACATGGTATCGGATTCGATGATGGTGTTCAGCGGCGTTCCCGGGCACAGCGGTATCGGCAACGGCCCGTATCCTATGAGAGAGGGAATGAACAAATTCCTGAAAGCCGTCGATATAACGTTCAGGCGTGACGCCGATACGAAGAGACCGAGGATAAACAAACCCAATTCACGATTGGACAGAGAACAGAAATCCGTCGGCGAATATTATTACACGACCGAGAACTGATGTCCGCTGAAAAGATATCATTCATCGTCAAGTTCAACATTTTCATCAAATTTTACGTTGGGGTTGAGATATCTTCCGTGTTTCTTTGAATTGCCCAGTTGTATCGCTTCCGCCGGACAGCGATGAACGCACGCTAAACATCTTACGCACTTCTTCGCGTTCCATTGCGGTATTCCGTCATTCAATGATATCACATCGATCGGGCACACTTTCTCGCAAAGGCCGCATGAGGTGCACCTTTTCATCACCCAAAAGTTCGTGTTCCTGCCGTACTTGTATATCGGATACGATATCAGCGACAACGCTGACGAAGCGAATCCCCATTCCTTCAGATGACTTTCCTTTTCCAGAAGTTCCGGTATCCTGAGTATCATCTTATCCGCTTCTTTCAAAAGTTGTTCCTGTATGTTCTTGCTCGGAACGCGGTACATCGGCACGTAGTTATCAGGCATACGCACCTCGAAACTGTGCGTCACCCTTATCCCGTTCTTTGACAGAAGTTTTTTCAGGATGTTCGACGCGTTCGCTATAAAACCGCCGTATGTCATTACTGTGAACACCTTTTTTGCATCCGTTAATTTCAGTTTTGACACGAATTCGTATGCCAGTGTCGGCAATCCGGCGAAATATACCGGTAAGATGATACCAACGGTATCATCGGATATTTCGATAACATCACTCTTCAGCGCGTCCGGTATCGATATTACGGATTGAGATAACATCTCGCCGAGACGTTCCGCCGCATATCTGCTGTTGCCGGTTGCGCTGAAGTAGAATAACATTGTTCTCTTCCCTCATTATTGTGAAAGAAATATATAGGCTTCATTCTTTCTGCGGAATATGAAGGCGGACCTGCACGTCCACACGATGTTTTCCGGTGTCGGACGTCTCGGAAAGTTAAGATTCCCCGAATCCATCGACAGACCGGAGGATGTCGTCGATGCCGCCAGAGCGCACGGGATCGGCGTTATCTGTATCACGGATCACAACAGCATTGACGGTGCTCTTGTAGCGAAGGAATATGCGAAACAGTTCGATGATATTGACGTTGTTGTCGGCGAAGAGATATCGACGAATGACGGTGAGATCGTCGGTCTTTGGCTTACTGAGTACATTCCGCCGAAACTGTCCGCTGAAGAAACGATAAAAAAGATAAGGGAGCAGAACGGCATAATAATCGCTCCGCACCCGTTCAGTTTCCATGTTCCGGCGCTGAATGACAAGATACTGGAACTGGATATCGACGGGATAGAGGTCATCAACGGCGGCCACATCGACAAATATTCCAACCGTATGGCAGCGGAGGTCTCGAAAAAATATCCGAAACGATGGGCGGAAGTGAGTTCAAGCGATGCTCATTCCGTTACCACGATTGGTTATGTGTACACAGAATTTGACGGAAGGGATGAGAATGACCTCCGAACTGCGATAATTGAGAAAAGAACTGTTCCGCAGGGAATTCCGGTCCCCGTCGATAAAGCTGTATTCTGGAGCATAAGGGTCGTGCAGAAAGCAATGAGGATGATCGTAAGGTCGTTATTCGGTCTTTTAAGACCGGATCCGAACGATCCCTTGGTCACATCCGTACTGAAAGTTCCCGTCTACAAAAGAATAGCCAGTGTATTCGGCGCAATGGTCTATCTTTTCCCGCCGGTACCGTTCATCGCATCCGTTATAAGCAACAGATGGCTGAACCGCAGAGCAAATGTATTACTGGATCACATATCAGAATCGCTGGACAAGATAGGTTCGACCGACGGCATCATCCCGTGAGATCGATACTGTTCTCCTTCACTCTTTTCACAAGCGATTGCGATAACATTCCCGCTTCCAGCCATGCGGCGTCAAGTACCGCGATCGGTGATAAACAAGGCGGGGACATGTCTCCGCGTATCTCCCTTTTGTTCAGTCTCGAATTATCCATGTCCGTTATGTCTTCCATTGTCACATATCTCAAATTCTTTCCGAAAAGATCGACCTTCGGACAATCTGATTCTATGATCACGTCAAAGTTACCTTCAGCGTTCATCGTTACGGTCACTTTATGCGTTTTGCCGCACGTCCTCATGTTCGCAGTGACAGATGCCATATCATCACCTCAGATCTTTTATCAGGATCAGATGCCATCCGAATTCCGTTCTTACGGGGCCTACGACCTCTCCTTTCTTACCGGAAAAGGCTGCCTTCTCAAATTCTTTTACCATCTGGTCGCGTCCGAACCATCCCAGTTCTCCGCCTTTCTTTCCCGACGGACACGATGAATATTTTTTTGCGATATCTGCGAATGATTCTCCGCCGTGTATCCTTTCCTTAAGTTCTGACGCCTTTTTTTCCGTTTCCACCAAGATGTGGGCTGCGCTGACCTGTTTTGTCATGTGACGTGTATCAGCAACAGCCGATATAACAGTTATCGCGAAAATCAAATTAAATCTTATGTGCATATGCTTGCATGGAATTCGGCGATGATGAGATGTTCAAAATATCGGTCAGCGTTCCGCAGGAATATCTGGAAAGGATGATGGATGCTGTTGATGGTATCATAGATCCCGTTTACCCGGGATACAGAAGAACGTTCTCATATTTCCCTGTAAAAGGAACGTGGATACCGCTTGAAGGTTCATCTCCGTTCAAAGGTACCGTCGGAAGAACAGAAACGGCTGACGAGATGCAACTGGAGTTCATCGTCCGCGGAAAGGATCTGAAGGATGCTGTTAATGAAATTGTGAATATACATCCGTATGAGGAACCTGCGATCGACATCGTAAGGATATATCCGTGGAAAGATGTCGTTCATGAATGATCTTATTTTTTGTACGAGTATGTGTAAACACCGTCGAACGACCTTTGGAGGCGATGTATCTTTAAACTCTGCTTCCTGAACGCCAGATCCTCTTTTGTTATCAGATCCATATCAAAAAAGCGTTCCAGAAGAGCGAACGCCTCATCATAACCGGATTCTATGCCAACGACGATGTCGATGTAACGGTTACGGCAGTTCAGTTTTTCCGGTAACGATCCGTTCCGTGATATTATTTTTTCAGATACCGACGGGAACAGTTTTAAATTCTCTTCGCACAGGAACTTGGCGTCATCATACCTTTTTACGCCTATGTACGCATCTATGAGCAATTCGTTCATATCAAATCTTTCCGTTCCGGATAATTCGTTACGTGAACATTCTTCGCACATGAATACTGCAAAAGAAGGATTATCATCTTTCAGCGCCGCATCCGAAACGGAACGGAAGAACTGGAAAGATGATGAAAGGTCCGCGTTCTCCAGATATCTGTTCAATATTATCCTGTTACTTTCGGAAAGCGAAGGATACCATTTCTCCGACGGCGTTCCTTTCATTTTCACGGGAATGTCAAACTTCATTCGAACACACCTCGCCACTCATGTTATTTCTCCTTTCTGGGTCAGTTGAAAAGTACCATCCCGAAATAGTACATCTCACCTTCCGGTGCGCCATATACGATATTATTTTTCTTCGTGAATCTGAAGATATCGATACAGTACGATTCTATCGGCGGTATCGAGATGTCCGGATGTCTGCATTTCTCGTTATTCACGTAAGCGCATTCCTTGCAGTACACACATCCGCCGCCCGAAAGTATCAAATGATCTCCGACATCCTTCGGTATCATTTCCCTCACTTTGCGCACGCATGCCTGATGTTTCGCTATCGTTCCCTCGACCAACGAATAATCATACCATTCTCCTATTTTGTATTCTGTTCTGAACACCAGGACCTTGGAATATCTTTTCACTTCGTTCATACAGTATTCAGGTTCGCCGACCGCGGGCGGACATGTCCAATTTTTATTGTATTTGCCGCACGCATTGTTAGCGCAGTACTGCCTTACCATGTCTGAACATAATAACGGCGTTCTTACGAGATCGAATATTCCTGCGAATCGTATCTCTTCGTCTATCATTTTCTGAACGATATCATCCATCGGCATTTTCATTCTCTCCGTGCTGCGCATCGCGCGACAAGTTGTTAATATTCCATTCCACTATTTTAACGAACTCCTCTCTGCGTTCGTTACAATCGCATTTGCATGAACGGCAGGAGAATTCTTGGCACGGGTCGCATGACACCGATAATTCGGCGGAACTTCCGTACCTTTCTCCTATGAGCGATATTATTGCGCATATCTCTTTTCTTTGTTCCCTTACGGTCATATACCAAGGCATCGTGACATGCATATCGATGTGTATGGTCGGACCGTATTTCGCTATCCTCAGATTATGGATATCGATCCACTCGTCATGTCTGTTCTCGCTTAACGTTTCGACGATACGTTCCAAAAGTTCTGTGTCTACTTTGTCCATTATCCCGCCCACGGACCTTTTGACGACGGATATTCCCGTTATCAGTATTATCGAACCGAACAGTAATGCTATGGCGCCGTCTATCCACATCATCTTGTGGCCGAACATTGCAAGCACGTACAGTACGGTAAGTCCGAGTATTATGCCGAATGATGAATATGCATCCGATTGGAGATGTTTTCCGCTTGCGACAAGTGCTTGGGACATGTTCTTCTTTCCTTTTCTTATCGCGAAAGAGCCGAACGCGTAGTTCGCGACTGCTGTCGCAATGATAAGCAGCATTCCTATCTCGATGTGCGGCAGATCTTCCGGCGGTGATATCACACTGCGTACCGCTTCTATCAATATGATCACGCCGGCGATGGATATCATTGCTCCTTCGACCGTTGCGGAAATGAATTCGGCACGTCCGTGACCGTACGGATGGTCAAAATCCCGTGGCTTTGTTGAAAGATATAACGCATATAATCCGATAATTCCGGCGCTCACGTTCGTTATGCTTTCCAACGCATCAGTGAATATTGCAACGGAACCCGTAAGAAGCCAAGCCGCGAACTTTGTAATAAGTATGATGCCGCTCAGCGCAACGACATATTTCTGTATCCTGTAATTCTCCAAGGCCGCAGGAGATATGTCCATATATGACGCCAGTACAACCAAAATATAAAAGGAATCTCTTACGGTTCAGCAGGATCCACCAATCTTCCTATTACGGCGTCACGTACGAATTTATTATAAACGGAAAGGTCTGGACGGTCAGCGAGGATCCGATTCATCGTTCCGAGGATGTGTGTGAATACTTTCCTGAATATTGTGCACGATGTTCCGCCGTTATTACTCATTGAACCTTCCGATAACGCGTCCACGGAACATCCTCCGTTGCAATATGAGAATAACTTGCACTCCGTCGCACATTTTTCCCTTCTCTCGATGGATGAGGACAGCATCCTGAACATCGCGTCCGTTCCGAATGCATTAGATAATCTTTCTATCTCCGATATGTTGCATAATCTTAACTCAGGAGGACAGCCTTTTGCGCACGGGTACAGATCACCGTTCGGATATACGCATATCCATTTCGTTAAGCATGATGATCTTGAACAATCTGCCGGCGTTTCATTGCCTAATGCAGAAAGAACGTAATTCATGAATGGCATCAGAGGCATTTCCGCATCCGTATCGTATAACCATCTTTCAAACGCATCTATGCTTGCTTTTGCGTATCCGTCTGCGTCAGGTATCATATCCGATGATGCACCTCCCAGTTCAATGACGGGAGAGAACGACAACGCCATACCGTTCCCGATGAAGCGGTCGTACATTTTTATCATGTCATCAGTACTTTCTTTGCATATCGTTGCGCACACCGTGAATTTGTGGCCGTTCTTTTTCATCATTTTTATGTTTTCGTTAACATCATCCGTCCTTTCTCTCAGAACGTTGTTGCAATGACCTTCGAACGATATTCCGACGTTCACTTTCTTTTCCCTGCAGAATTCCGCGAATTTTTTGTTCAATATCGTCCCGTTCGTCTGTATCGTATTGCTTACACGGTGCGAATCCTTTCCGAAATACTTTTCCTGCAAAGATATCGCATTCTTGTAAAAACTGAGCGGAAGCAGGAGCGGTTCTCCGCCGTGCCATATGAACCATGCCGTTTCATACTCTTCCGATGCAGAACGTATCACTTTTTCTAATGTTTCTTTAGAAATTGCCGTATCGGATCTTTCGCTCAACGGATGGTAACAATGTTTACAATCGATGTTACAGGAAAGCGTCGGTTTGATCGCTATCGTTATTATCTTTGTCATAGCATCAGAACGGCCAGTACGGCCACTGACCGCCGAATCCGTTCGTCAGGTAACAGCAGCACGCGAATCCTATGCCCACAACGGCAACAAGACACACGTAACATACCGGTTTGCAGTCCCCTTCGTCATTACAGCACGGCCAATCGCACCCTTTGCTCACGAATTTTCTCTCTTTGACCGGTTCATCCGTTATCGGAACGGACATCGCCGTGCTGAAGAATCCGCCTGCAGACTGCTTCGTATACATTGCGATCAATTCTTCCGTGGATCTCATATTTGACATGTGCCTCACCATCTAATATCCTGAACGGATGTACACCGCCGGATAAGTTTTGGAAATATTTAACTTCGTATGCTGTTTATTGGATACAGGGAGACTGGGGTTTGTTCGGTTATGTTATCCCGTCGTACGGTACGATGTCCGCTTCGGACCTTTACGCATACAGGTCATGTTATTGTGAATCCTGCCATCAGTTAAGGGCGAATTTCGGTATCGTGTTAACTGCTGCGGTGAATTACGATATGACGTTCAACAGCATCGTTCTTAATTCTTTGTCTGATAACGGCAAAGAGCATCAGAACACAAAGAACGGGATGATATGCATACTCGGAAAATGTATCAGGGACGATGAACTTCTGAAAAAGATCGCCGGATATACCATGATATTGACAAAATGGGAATTGGAGGACGATAAGAAAGATAACTCCAATATCCGATCGAACGCTGCGTACCTTGCGCTTGGACGCGCGATACGTAAAGCGGAAAGGATGTATCCCTGTTATGATGAATATGTGGGCAAAGGATTTGAGACCCTGACGAAAATGGAATCTGACGGATGTACGGATGCCGTTGAGATAGGAGAAAAATTTTCAAAGATGCTCATGCCGGCGATGAGGGACATCGCCGGCGACGCGTGGAACAGCGAACTTGAAAGATTCTTCATCGGTCTGGGAACGATGATATACGTAACGGACGCGATCGACGATATTGATGAAGACATCATAAACAATACGTTCAATCCGTTCCTGTCGGGACGAAAGAACATCGTGAACAAGGAGAACTTCGTTAAAGAGAACGTTTACGTGATGACCGATATGATGCACGGGGTCATGAAGAACATGCATACATCGTATTCCGCGATACGCAATTCGATGAGATTCCATCACGGCATCACTGATAACGTAATATTCCGAGGCATCCCCGATTCAGTGAAGCGGGCAATGGAATGCGGATGCTCCTCGAGACCGGGTCTCAGAAACGCCGTATCATCACGTCTGCTGAGAAGGAATGAATGATTTTCATCGGTTTTCGATGAATATATGAACAACATGTTTTAACAATGAACGCCATACGGAAACCGGTGATGCGCTGATGCTGTCTGTAAAGAACGGTTTTGATAACAGCAAGTATCTTGTCCTTCAATCGGATCATATCAAGGAACGCATCTCCAGATTCGGCGGAAAGTTATATTTGGAATTCGGCGGAAAGATGTTCGATGATTTTCATGCGTCACGTGTCCTTCCCGGATTCGAGCCGGACAGTAAGGTGAATATGTTAACTCAACTTAAGGATGAGGCGGAAATATTGATAGTCATCAATTCCGGGGACATCGAAAAGAACAAGGTGCGCGGAGACACCGGTGTGACGTACGATATGGAAGTTCTGAGACAGATCGATTCATTGCGTTCAAGAGGATTTATCGTAAAGAGTGTTGTCCTTACTCGATATAACTCCCAGCATTCCGCCGAGAAGTTCAAGGATCGTCTGACGTCGTTGGGAATGAATGTTTACAAACATTACTTCATTCCCGGATATCCATCCGACGTTGCACGGATAGTCAGCGACAAGGGTTTCGGAAAGAACGAACACGTGATAACGGAACGTTCCCTCGTTGTCGTTACGGGCCCCGGAAGCGGAAGCGGAAAGATGGCCACATGTTTATCTCAACTTTATCATGATCACAAAAAAGGGATAAAAGCGGGGTATGCGAAATACGAAACGTTCCCGATGTGGGACCTTCCTCTGAAGCATTCTGTGAATTTAGCATATGAGGCTGCCACCGCAGACCTGAACGATCTGAACATGATAGATCCGTTCCATCTTGACTCGTACGGAAAGACCGCAGTAAGTTATAACCGTGACATAGAGATATTTCCGGTGCTCAGCGCAATGATGGAAAAGATATCGGGTTCTTCGCCGTACAGATCACCTACCGACATGGGCGTGAACATGGCCGGAAGGTGCATCATTGATAATGATGCAGTAGAAAAGGCATCGAAACAGGAAATAATAAGAAGATATTACACCGCAAGGTGCGCCGTCAGAGAAGGTCTCGGACCGGAAAGTTCTGTCTCTAAATTAGAGATGCTGATGAAACAGGCCGGCGTTTCTGCGGATGACAGAAAAGTTGTGAGACCTGTTCTGACAACGGCCGCGGAATGTGATAAACCTGTTGTTGGCATAGAATTGCGTGACGGCACCATCGTAACAGGGAAAGCATCGCCGCTCATGTGCGCATCCGCCGCGATGTTGCTGAACACGTTGAAACGATTGGGAAAGATAGATGATTCCATGCATTTGATATCTCCGTCAGTGATAGAACCTGTCAGGGAGATGAAGACAAAATATCTGGGCTACGACAGTCCGAGGCTGCAGGCCGATGAGATACTTGTTGCGTTATCTGTTTCCGCGACGACATCGCCGGTTGCTGATGCAGCTTTCAGGAAACTTCCCGAGTTGAGGGGATGTGAAGCACACTCATCGGTCATCTTAGCGTCCGCGGATGAGAAGATATTCCGCAGGCTCGGCGTCAGCATCACATGCGAGCCTCAATACCTGACAACGAATCTGTATCAGAGCAGAGCCTAAGCCAACACGTAACGTGACCTACTTTTTGTTGCCTCTGATGTGACCGATCGCCACGAACAATATGATTATCGCCACCGGAAGTATGGCATCGTACGGCCTCTCCAGCAGGTAATATGCTGTTATAAGACCTACAACTCCGAGCACCCCGTACTTTTTGAATATCTTTCCGCCGCCCAATAACAGCAGGAATAATATCAGCACAAGGAGCATCGCGGCCGTCACGAACATTCCGGGCGTGAACGGATCTATTGATATGCTGAGATATTCTGTCACGATCGGTTCGATGAACACGGCGCTCAGAACGGGTACCACAACAACAAGAAGTATCGTAAGTATGAGACCGCCGATGAAACTGTTCAGAAGGCTTGGTTTTTCTTCGCCTGACATGATACTTCATTGCGAAGGAGGTATTAATGCTTTCATGATAGTATCAGGTATCCTTTTTAACATGCTCGTTCCCGACCTTCGTCGGGTGCCGTTCGACCATTTACTGTGCATACCCTTCAAACAAATGATGCATCATGTTCATCGCCGTTACGAAAAATAACGATCTCGCTTTAAATACCTACCCAGTCGTCGCCGCATGGAGTTTAAATACTCTGAAAATCGGCGTTTATATACTACAAGAACACACAACATCTTATGCCGCAGCATAGAAAAAACTGAACAAAAATAAGATTGAAAATTTTATATTCGCCTACAGTATATAATATTTTCGTATTTATGGTTCGGAAGGTTCGTTTAAAAATATTTAAAATATCTAATATACAATATAAATTTAGTTCTTAAAGAGATAGATGTGCATATAAATACTTTATAAACGATATTGCAGGCAGAGCGTAGGGACGCCAAAGCACCGAAGCCCAGACGGCTACGTGTGTGCTCTGTTCGGCAGGTTGTTTCATAAATAACGAATGAACAGCAGTGCCGATGGCGAAAAAGATCCTTGCTCTGTTAAAAAAGATGGTGAGATTAATGAAAAGATCAGTCATAATGGCCTTGGTCGCAGCAGCAATGTTGGTCGCAGCCATCCCCTTGGGTCTGGCGGCGGCGGAGGATGACGATTATGTCCTCGGAGCCAACGGCGGCGCGACAGGCGGAGGGGACAACAGTTTCAATCTTGACGCTGCATTGGCCACCAAAGGCAACGGCAACAACAACGGCAACTGGTTCAGAGTGAACGAGTTCATCGGTAACGCAGGAACATTCGATCTGGTCAGCGGTGCCAAACTCGATGTTGTCGGCGCTTACGGGATAACATACGCGAACGGTCTGTTCACATTAACGGTACTGGGAGGATACGAAGCGGCGAACGCGAACCTCTCCATATCGAACAGCATATTACAAGATGTGAAGAATGCGAACGAACTGAGCAAGAAAGGCATAGACCCCAAGACGGCGATATGGACATCGGCGCCGGGTCAGCAGGCATTCTCGTTCAGCGGTAAGAGCTTCACATTCGCGGCGGACTGGGTCAGCGTAGATGTTCCTGTTTATGTATATTTGAACATATCACTCGTCAAATCCAAAGTTGCGGAACCGCCGATAGATCCGCCTGAGCCGGTGCTCGGCAGCATAACGGCACAGATGAAGATCAGCGCCATACAGCCGTATATGTACATCAGCAACAACACCTCCTTCACCGGCGGCGACTATGTCGTCGGTAACCAGTCATGGGTCACGGCGAGGAGCATACCGCTGGACGCGATACTTTACGGAGTAACGTTCTCGTACGACCTTATCAGTGCGAACGGCATAGTCGGGACGTATAACATCTCCGCCAATGAGAACGGCGACCTCGTTATAGCGTTCAACAACGGTCAGACTGCGGTCGGCAGCCTGTATGTCATCTTTGGCAACGAATACAAAGGATCCATCTCCAACAGCCTTCCAGGTAATGCGTGGAACAACGGTGCCGGATTGGTCAGGGTTCAAGGCAACAACACCGTATCAACTGTAGTCATTCCCGCAGAATATATCAGCACCCTAGAAGGGGATCAATACCTGTTCATGCAGGGGACCATACCGCGCGGTGAGACCGCGGAAGCGGATATATCCGACAGATTCATCTTCGAGGTCTTTGTATGGGACAGCAACGGTGAACTCGTCAAGGCCGCATGGCTTGGTAACGGACAGATATTGAATGTCAATGACCTCAAAGCAGGCGTATACACCATAACGGTGAATGCCGGCGACAACTGGACATTGATATATCAACCGGAGATCGTTGTCGACGGTGACGATGTTGAGACGTTCATAAGTGCGTCCGTCATATTCCCGGCGATACTTATCTGAGCACAGAACAAACATTAACAAGGCCGGCATGAGAGTGCCGGCCGGAATTTATTTTTTTTATCTCCCCTAATTCACACAGATGAAAAATTAGCGATATAATTAGCGATATAATTAGCGATATAATTAGCGATATAATTAGCGATATAATTAGCGACATATTACTGATCGGCGATAAGGGTGTTTTATTATCTCGAACATTGATACATATGAGGAGCGTAAAACAAATGGTGAACGAAGAAGAACTGAAAGCAATGGAGATACCTGAGATAACCGCTGACGAAAAAGTATTGTCAGAAGGAATTGTGAAAACGGTAATGATGTACAAAGCGGTCTCACCGCCTATATCTTTCAAGTATATCTTAACGGATAAAGGATTCTGGACGCGCAACGCCGGTTCCTTTTTGGCAAAATCAAGGTCAACGTTCATATCATATGATCTTGTTGATTCATTTGAGACGTTCACACACAGACGCGGTGAATGTTGTGTGCTTTGGCCGAAGAAAGGGATGACCGGAACGGGATTACTTTTTGGCGACGATCATGATGCGGTCGTCGCGATATTTGAAACATACTTGCAAAGAAAGACACGATAAAATAATGATGACCGTTCGACTGAAAGTTCGTCGCCGTGACCTGCCGGTCACGGTGCCGAATGCGGCAACATACTATCAGATGTCACATCAAGGCCGAACGTTATCTTTCGGAGCATCCAGTTTACGCTGACGTTTCGCGTACGTGTATGACAACGTAAGCGAGATCGCCATTCCTATCGCAATCCCAATTATGAGATGAAGCCACATGATCATTCACCCTCCCTGCCCATGTGCCACAGGTTCCATACTATGCAACCTGAGACGATACCTATCAGCAAGCCTATGAGCAGCCACGGCCAATCGGATGAGAATGGGTTACCGATATCCAGATTCCTCGTATTGGGAGATATCTTCCATTCTACGATCAGAGGATCGATGCTTCCGCCTTGCCACATGTAATTGGAGGTCAGCGTGAACACCGCCATGTAATTTCCTGCGGCCGTTGCGTCAATGGTGCCTGATACATTGTAAGCTACGCTGATGTCATACAGCACACCGGTCTGCTTTGCACCCGTCCATTGAAGTCCGGCCACCGCCTCAGGTCGCAGCACGGGTTTCCGTGACACTGTTATATCAATAAGCATCAACGCCGTCTCGAAATTATCATCATCGGGTGTGAACACCGCCCACATCTGATTCGATCCTGCATCACCGACGGTCTCGGTGTCAATATCGTATAACGTCCAGTCCCATTCCCAGCCTTCTACTGAGAGGATGACACTTTCCAGTAATTCACCGTATACCGCAGTAAGTCCCGCCGGAATGAACAGCGGGGCCGCTTTATTGATCACAAATGTCAGATCGACCGTTCCGCCGTAGTTGCCTGAGCCTGTGACCGTCACTGACGCAGATCCTGCGTTGATGTTGCCCACAGGATACGAAAGGCTGAACGTCACACCCGGTTCTGTGCCGCTGATCGCAACGCCGGGAGTGTGCTTAGAACCGTCGTAGACGAACGTGCCGGCTATCGGGCTGAACATATCTTCGGTGATCGTTTTCGGCAGAATGGTATATTGCTTCGGATCCGTGATGAGAACATTATAGTTACCGGAAGCACTTTCCAAGAGGATAGCACGTATCCAGTACGTTCCCGCATTCATCGGGGCAGGTATATTCCAATCCAC
>WQXR01000031.1 GCA_009784745.1 Methanomassiliicoccaceae archaeon
CAGTGCTGTGGTTCCTCAAGATGAGAGGAAAGAAGAAGGCCATAAAGGTCAAACGCTATTACTAAACATAATAATGGCCGGGCGGTGCCCGGCCATAATAAGTTTTTTTATAATCCATTCGTATAAGCGGACAGCATGAGATTCTCCAAGCGAACAGAGGACGTTATTGATTCCTTCATAATGAAATTGATATCTGTGTCAAAGGAAGAAGGTATGATATCGTTCGCAACAGGCCTTCCAGATAAGAGATTATTCGACACGAAAGGGATCGCAAGAGCGGCCGCGAGTGTGTTCGAGGACATCGATCACGCAAGAGATATGCTCCAATACGGAACGATAAAAGGAGTACTTCCGTTAAGGGAGAAGATAGCTGCAAGGTGCAGAAAGGAAATGAATGTGAATGTTTCAGAGGAGAACATATTCATGATAAACGGTTCGCAGGAATGTTTTGATCTCATCGGCAAGATGTTCATAGATAAAGGCGACAATATGATCGTTGACGATCCCGGATATCTTGGTGCGTTACAATCATTCTCGTTATACGGACCGAATTTTACGGGAATAAGAATGAACGCTGACGGTCCGGATACGTTACAGTTGATGAACGCATTGAAGAAGGATCCGAAACTGTACTACAGCATACCGAATCATCAGAACCCGTCCGGGATAAGTTATTCTCCGGACAGAAGAAAGGAGGTCGCGGAGATAATGTCATCATCGGAATGTATCATGGTGGAAGATGACGCATACGGAGAATTGGGATACGAAGGACGTGCCGGTCCGCCTGTACGGTCGATGACAGATAACGTGATCCTTACGGGTTCATTCTCAAAAGTGATATCGCCGGGAATGAGAGTGGGATGGATGATCGTTCCTGATGAAATGGAAGATATGACGATGAAGTGCGTGGAATCATCTTCATTACATGCGAACACGTTCTCGCAGCACGTAATGAACAGTTTCCTGGAACAGAATGATCTGGATGCATATCTCAGAAGACAGAGAAAAGAGTACAAACGAAAATGCGGACTTATGCTGGATCTTCTTGACGACACTCTGCCAAAGGAAATTGAATGGAACACCCCCAACGGAGGGATGTTCATCTGGATGAAATTAGCCGAAGGAAGAGATGCGATGAGACTGTTCGATTCTGCGCTCAAGAAAAAATTAGTGGTGATGCCTGGGCGCCCGTTCCACATAAACGGCGGAATGAATACGATACGGCTGAACTTCGCCACTGCCGGCGACGAAGAGATAAAGGAAGGAGTGAAAAGGCTGGCATCCGCATACGGCGGTCTGTTCTGAAAGGACGTACAGATAAGGATAATATCAGATGATGATATAACCGTACGATGATAATCGATTCGCACATCCACATTTGGCACAGGAACATGCTTCCTGACCTTGCGGTAAAGAATTACCTTATGCCGCTGGCCGAATTTGCAAAAGAATTGGACGGATTCTTGGATTTCGGACTGGATGATGTTGTTCCGTTCTTAGATTACGAGACGGTATTGAGCGAATACACGGAATCAATGGATGTGAACAGGATAGACAAAGCAATTGTTCTGGCTACCGATTTTGAATTGGTGAACGAAAAAAGGATGACCAACGAGGAATACATAGATTGGTTATATGATATTTGTAAATGCGATGACCGTTTCGAACCGTTCATCGGTGCCGATCCCAACCGCGGGGTGCAGGGATTGAAGATGATAGAACGGCTTGTGAAAAAATATGAGCCGAGAGGCATCAAAGTATATCCGGCGACAGGATTCTTCCCGGACGACGACAAATATTCCGAATACTGGAAACTGATAGACGACCTTGGGTTAACAGTTGTGACACACGCCGGAATGGCATTACCGCCTCTGGATGAAAAGTATTGTCATCCTTTGAACGTAACGAAAGTTGCGGAAAAGTATCCTGACATGAAGATAATAATCGCTCATCTCGGCGGGAAATTCCATAACGAATTATTCACTTTGATGGACAAATGCGATAACGTGTACACAGATTGTTCCGCGCTTCAGGGCTGGCTTCCGGCAGAGCCGGAAATGGTAATGTCAAGATTAAAGGAAACTGTCGGAAGATATCCGAAGAGAGTTGTATTCGGCACAGATTCGCCGTTATACGATACACAATATTCAACGATGCAGTTCATCCGTCTAATAAACGAAGGCGATTGGGGAACGCAGAAAATGAAAGATGATCTTTTAGGGAACAATATGGCAAGGATCCTCTAGATTAATCTAATATATCGGAGTCACGATTCACATTCGATGGAATTCGATTCGGAAGGGATATTGGGGTTGCTGACAACGAATCACATACCGGAGATAACGTTAGCAGTAGGCGGTATCATCGCCGTCATAATGACAGTATTTTATCTAAAGGATCGTAAATCCTTGATATACAAGTTATTCATGCTGATCGGATTGATATTCGGCATATTCATGGCCGTCGTTGCATTTAACGCATACACCGCAGGTGTGGCGCTGAGCATCACAACATCCGTGATAATGTACATAGCGGCATTCACGCTCATCATCAGACCGTTCAAGGAAGTTCATTTTGCCGTATTGATAGCATTGCTGACAATGGGCGTCGTGTACGTTCTGCTTGGCGGTTTAACAGGAACGATAGTAGAATTCCTGGCGGAAGGGTGGCCGCGTATAATTGTTGCGGTGATATCAGGCGCAATTGTGTATTCGTTATTGCACATGCTTGAGTCCATTGTGAAGATAATAGGCAAGATCCTGAACGCATGGCCGATCCTTTTCATATTCGGATTGGTTTGTATAGCGGAAGCGATAATGGTCACAATGGGATACGGTTCCGTGTATGATTACGTCAGACATCTCATAGAAAACAGATGAACAGTACTTTTCTATAGTACGGCGTTCATTCACGGTACATGGCAAAACTGTCTGAACTGATATCCAAGGGCGCAGAGATACGCCTTTCGAACGGAAAGAACAAGAACATTCTCATAAAGCCGTCAAAGAACGGGTGGACCACTCGAAAAGACGATCTGAACAACAAAGCGAACCGCGGAAAAACAGGTTCCGTCGTTCTGAAAGAGGATCCGGTAAGGTACATAAAGAAACTTTACGCGAACCAATACAAGATCGTATCCCCTGCGGATGTTCAATTGGATTGGAACTGACGGCGCCTAGCCCAGAACGAACCCTCTTTTAAAGGTAAAGCTTTAAATCAAAGGACGCAATCGGGATGGAGAGTGGGCCCGTGGCTTAGCCAGGATATAGCGCTGGCCTTCTAAGCCAGACGCCTCGGGTTCGAAAGTTTCCGATGGAAGAGACCGAAATTCCCGACGGGCCCGCCACGGATCACGTCACACTCAAGAAAGGAGAATACCAATGAAAAGAAGTTCACGCGCCTGGAAGAAACGCGGCAATCAGCGTTGGAAATGGCGCAAGAAGAAGATGAGAAGAAGAAAGAGAGCACAGAAGATGCGTAAGCAGTGATCGTGATTTTCACTCGGAGGTATAGGCTAACCTGGCAGACTGGCGGGCTCCAGTTATCGAGAGTGATTGAAAACGGGTTTGCTGACGGTTGATGAATAACTGGAGCGATGACTCGTTAATTTCACGGGGGGTAGCTCCCCTCGTGGTGGAAACCCGCTGACCTGGGTTCAAATCCCAGTGCCTCCACCTTACGCGATCTTCTCGCGCCCTTCGGGGCGTTCTTCTATTTATTTAGTTCGCGACTCGTGTTTAAGTATCGCATACTCCATTGAATCTATGAGAGCAAGAAGACTCGCCTCTATGACGTTCGGCGAAACGCCGACAGTTGTCCAACTGTCCTTGCCGTCAGTAGATCTTATCAGTACACGAACGGTCGCCGCGGTTGCTGCCTTCTCGTCAAGCACACGTACCTTATAATCTGTGAGCCTAACAGAATTGATGACCGGATAGAAACGCGAGAGCGCCTTTCTCAGAGCGCCGTCCAGCGCATTCACGGGACCATCGCCGTCTGATGCGGTATGTTCAATATTGCCGAACCTGTCAACAACTTTGATGATCGCTTCCGATATGATATCATTGTCACCAACCTCATCTATATGCATCCTGAAACCGACGACCTCGAACGGTTTTACGACGTTACCTTTGAATCTTTTCACAAGCAGTTCGAAACTCGCTTCCGCACCTTCGAATTGATATCCTTTTGCTTCAAGTTCCTTTATCCGTTTCAGTATCGCCTTGTTCTCTTTCTCTTCTACCGAAATGCCCAATTCCTTCAGCTTCGCGGTTATACTGGCCTTTCCGGACATATCCGATATCAGTATCCTGCGTTCGTTCCCGACGGAATCGGGAGAAGTATGCTCATATGTTCTCGGGTCGCGTGACAAAGCACTTACATGAACGCCGCCCTTGTGCGCGAACGCGCGGCGGCCTACGTAAGGTAATCCTGAATCAGGACTGACGTTGGCAGTTTCGCCGACGAATCCGCTGAGCGTTGTCAATCTTTTCATATCCATCTGACCGAGGTCATATCCCATTTTTATGAGAAGATTCGGCATCACTGAGCACAGATTTGCGTTACCGCATCTTTCTCCCAGTCCGTTTATTGTTCCCTGCACCATTCTCGCACCGCTCTCAACGGCAGCCAATGAGCACGCTACGGCGAGGTCGGAATCATTGTGGCAATGTATACCTAAGCTAACGTCGACCGAATCTTTAACGTCCTTCGTTGCCTCCGACACCTCATCAGGAAGCGAACCTCCGTTCGTGTCACACAACACTATCCATTCCGCGCCGCCTTTTACGGCAGCCTTGATGACGTCTATCGCATACGTTCTGTTGCTCTTATATCCGTCAAAGAAATGTTCGCAATCGAATATCACATTCTTTTTCTTGCTTCTCAGATATCTCACGCTGTCCTCTACCATTCTTAGGTTTTCATGAAGCGAGATCTTCAAAGCATCGGTAACGTGAAAATCCCACGTCTTTCCGAATATGCATACAGTATCCGCAAAGCAATTTGCCAGCGCTCGCAATCCTGTATCCTTTGATGCAGATATGCCATGCTTGCAGGTGCTTCCGAATGCTGTAAGCTTCGTCCTTTTTAACTTTAGTTTTTCTGCGCGTTCAAAGAATTCCTTATCGCGAGGATTGGATGACGGCCATCCGCCTTCAACATAATCGATACCGAAGGAATCCAATTTCCTCAATATCTCGATCTTATCTTCGATGGAGAACGATATTCCCTCGGTTTGCGAACCGTCACGAAGCGTAGTGTCGTAGATGAACACTCTCTCTTTCTTTTTCAATCGCATCACCGTCTTTTTTCCATCACGGCGATCAGATCGCTGAGTATGGCCGACGCAGTTTCAATTCTTCCCGCGCCCTTCCCGGAAATGGTTATCGGGCCTGCCATATCGGCGATTATCTGTGCAGTATTGAGCGTACCGGAAATGCTCAGCGGATGTCCTTTCGGTATGAGTCTCGGCGAGACCTCCAGTACAGTATCGGAAACTTCGCCGATAAGACGTATGACCATATCCTGGTCGGCGGCAAGTGCAATGGCCTCCGCATTCACAGACGCTATTCCGGTTATCGAAACGTCGGAGAACCTGACGTTCCGTTTGAACACCGAATTCGCAAGTATCACAACTTTGCATGCTGTATCGATACCTTCGATATCGTAAGACGGATCGGATTCCGCATATCCCATGTACTGTGCCTCTTTCAGCGCCTGTTCGAACGGAAGCCCGTTGTCCATACGGCCGAGGATGAAATTGCATGTACCGTTGAATATTCCGCGTATCGATCTTACTTTCTCTCCTTTCAGATCTTCACAGCAAAGATTTATTATCGGCATTGCACCGCCGACCGTTCCTTCGAATCTTATCATTGCTTTCTTCCTGTCGGCCAGTTTCTTCAGTTCTTTGAATTTCAGGGCCAGCGGACCTTTGTTCACTGTAATTACGTCCTTTCCGTGTCTGAGCGCATGCTCAATATATCTCAGACCGTCTCCGCCTGTCTGTATGTTCGTCGGGCTCGCTTCCACAAGTATGTCATACTCAACGGAGTTCAGGACATCAATGCCGTCCTTCATCTTATCGGCACCCACGGAACCGGTATCGGTCTTCCTTTTCACCAATGCGATGGGGTCAAGACCGTTCTTGTCGGCAGCGTAACTTTTTGAATCGAATGCTGCCACTATCTTAACACCGCCGTATGATGACGAGAGCATATCCGCTCTTTTGCTGAGTGCTTCTGCAAATCCCTGACCTACGGTACCGAATCCTGCGATGATGAGTCTCATTGCTCCACGCCCCTTATGTACACGATGTTCGCTTTTTTGCATGCGGACATCATGAATGCATTCATCTTCGCAAGGGATTCCTCGCTTTTGACGTTCACGGATATCATTGCAGTCCTTTCCGTGTTGGATGCGTTGGACGAATATCTGACGTCGACAGATTCAATGTCAACTGCCTTCCTTGCATTGTTCAGGATCCTTTCGATCTGTGACGGAACTATTTGGCCGATAAGTACATAATCCATCGGAAACGTTTCAACAACGGAACTTATCCTTGATATTATGATGTCCTTCTTTTTCCAGATGTTCTTGAGCATCTCGAGAGCATCGGAAGAGGTAACTTCGAATGTGATGTTCACACCTATGCGCCCGTTCATCACGCTGTCGCGGTTGTGTACCACACCGACGATGTTACCGTCCACTAATGATATTGGTTCCAGGGATCCAACAAGCTGTCCCGGAAGGTCCTTCACAAAGATATCGGCGTTGACCATCATAGCATTCACTTTTATACAGGTACATAGACCGCTCTTTTTATTATACTTTATTCTTAACACGGGACAATAAAAAGCGCCGAGAGGGAGATTTGAACTCCCGAGGCGGAGACCGCCACGAGCTTTCCAGGCTCGCGCCTTACCGGGCTGGGCCATCTCGGCTCCTGTGGCACACATTAATCACATATTATATAACTTCCTATTCTCCGTTTGTAAAAGAAGGTATACGTTCTGTGTGTGTTCGAAGAGCGCAATCTTTTATTTACGTCGCGTTATATCAAACCGTATGGCATCAATTCTTCCGGATATCACAGAGAATGACGTTAAGGCATTAACGGAAAGGATACGCAACGCCGTGAAGGCAACAGGCCGTAAAGGAGTTGTCATAGGCCTGAGCGGAGGCATTGATTCAGCAGTGGTCGCCAAACTGTGCGTCAACGCTTTAGGATCAAAGAATGTGATGTGCGTGTTCATGCCGTCCGGTGCAACGCCCTCCGAAGATCGTAAAGCAACGAAAGAACTATGCGCCGGATGGAATGCCGAATATGTGATACGGGATATTCAGCCTGCGATCGATGCACTAACTGCAGCGCCTGATATGAATACACCGCTAAGCGTCGGTAACATGACCGCCAGGTGCAGGATGGCGGTGTTGTACAACATAGCTAATGAGAACAAAAGACTGGTCGCCGGAACAACGAACAGAAGCGAATACATGATAGGATATTTCACAAAATTCGGCGACGGAGCATGCGACATATCACCATTGTCGGGACATTACAAGACACAGGTCAGACAGATCGCGAAGATGCTGAACATTCCCGATAAAATAATAAAGAAAACACCGTCCGCGAACCTTTGGGAAGGTCAGACGGATGAAGGCGAGATAGGAATATCGTATGATATATTGGATCCGATCCTGTACATGGCGGAAAAGGGCAGAACGGATAAGGAAATATCTGATGCCGCGGGAGCATCCGAAGAAATGATAATCTCAGTAAGAAGGATGATCTCCGTCAGCGACCATAAACGCAGAATGCCGATACAGCCTTGAGACGAATATCTGGTGCTCAGCGGAAATATCAGAAAGTTTATTAACAAAAGCGTGTTCGGTTGGTCTGCGCTCCTGTGGTGTAGCGGCCAATCATGAGGCCCTCTCGAGGCCTCGACCCGGGTTCAAATCCCGGCGGGAGCACCAATTGTTCCTCGCGCTTTCATATTCCTGCAGTTCTTCTTCTCTTCGAAACGGCCATAGATAATATCACAGTTACGGCCAGTACAGACATTATAACGATCAGTGATGTGAGCACCGGGATAGGATAATAATGGGAAACGATCATCTTGATGCCTATGAACGCCAGTATCACTCCCAATCCGTATTTCAGATATATGAGTGATGAGACCGCCCCTCTTAACGCGAAGTATATCGATCTCAATCCGAGTATTGCGAAAACGTTTGACGAATACACAATGAACGTGTTAGTTGTTATGGACAGCACCGCAGGTATGGAATCGAATGCGAACACAAGGTCAGTAAGTTCAATGACGATCACAACAAGCAAAAGAGGGGTGGCCATCCTTACACCGTTCTTAACAGTGAAAAATCTATCTCCATCGTAATCATCCGATACTTTCATGAATCTTCGGCATCCGCGGACCATGATGTTCTTTTCGAAGGATGTTCCATCCTCACTTTTCTTTATGACAGTTCTGATAGCAGTGAATATCAGTACTGCGCCGAACACGTATATCATAAAGTCAAATCTTTCCAATAATTGGACACCGGCGAATATGAACAGAAGGCGGAACACCAGTGCTCCGATTATGCCGTAGAAGAGTGCCTTGTGCTGATATTCCCTCGGCACCTGGAAGTATGAGAAAATAATAATGAAAACAAAGAGATTGTCAATGCTCATCATCTCTTCAACGAGATACGCAGCGTAGTATTCCGTCGTCGTATCTATTCCGTACACCGCATAGATAAGTATACCGAACGAAAGGCCGACGGATATCCAGAATGCGGAAAGGGCACAAGCCTTCTTCAGGCTCACGTCCTCTTTTTTTCGATTTATCACACCCAGATCAAGTATTAAAAGTGACAGGACAAGAACGATGAATATTATCCACATTACTTCGTTCTCTATCATCGCACCGTGTTCGTCAATGCTGTTCACGATAAAAAGTTTCACCCTGAAAGGGTGTTACGGGTGTGTATTTTACACAAAAACGGTAACATGTTCTGAGTGAAACTTTTATCAATGTGTATCTCCCTATACCCTATGGATGGGATAGCATGGGTAATGCAAGTACTAGCAGAGCCTCTAAGGGAAAGGGAGTTTTTGGAGGGTTGTTCAGACGGGTCACCGGACATGCGCCGGATGCCGAAAGGACGGCTCCCAGAACAGGTATCGATATAAAGGACAGGTTCTCCGCGCTCGCTTCGCCGACGGACGGAATGACGCAGAGAACGCTTGACGAGATATCATTTCCCGATCAAGAGAATGATGTGAAGGTCATACACACAAGTGCGGCGAGGACGTCCGGTTCCGTAAGATTTTCCGATATGGTAAGCGATCATTCATCAGCAGCGGAAGATAATTTCAACGGAAGGATAACTTTTGACGACGAGGATGAAGACGATACACCGTCGGGAACGCCGCACCGAACGTTCGACGAGATCACAACTGACGCGAACAGCGACGGCGGATATTACATACCTGATGTTGTAGTAGTAACAGAAAACAAAGAGACCCAGATAGTATATCCTGAAACTATTTTGCATGATGTTCCTGTTTCAGAAGTATGTGAAGAGATACAGGCGGAAGAGACGGCGATCGAAAAAGAGGCAGTTGCGGAGGTCGCATCGGTATGTGAGATACCGGACGACGATTACGACGGAGGATACGATTTCCTTCCGAGACGGAACACCGTACCGAGAATGCGGTCCGATGTCTGCGAACCTGAAGAACCGGTATGTGAGGTCGCAACACCCGTGGTCGAAGAGAAGAAAAGCACATTGCTGGCGGAAAGATTGAGAGCAAGACAGACGACACGCGTTCAGGAAACGAAGCCCCGCGAGACAGAAGTGGATGGTCCGATGCAGCATGAGGGGATAACAAGGACCTCCCTTTTGGACAAGTTGTCACGTGAGGAGATATCCGGAGCGAGCATATCGGAGATATTACACACCAACGTTCACATAGAAGAGAGTGAAAAAGAAGTGTTCGTTAACTCCGTAATAGAGGAATGCGACGCGATCACCGATAATATCACGGACGTTGAGAACATCGTTGCAGAAGACATTGTCGCAGATAATGTATTTGCAGAGGAGATCATTGCGGAAGAGGACATTGTCATAGATGATGTACTTGCAGAGGAGATCGTTGCAGAGGAGATCGTTGCGGACGACATACTTGCGATCACCACAGAGGAAGAAATCCTCATGGACGACGACATCGACACAGGAACAGAAGAAATTCTCATGGATGTTGAGAACATCGTTGCGGAAGAGGACATTGTCATAGATGACGTACTTGCAGAGGAGATCATCGCGATATCCATCCCTGATGTGATGGATGATATCGTCTGCGAGGTTCCGGAAGGATCGACATATGCAGAAACAGAGGACATCGTAACAGAATGTCCTGCAGAAGCGGAGATAATTCACGAAGAGATGATCTTCGATGAGAAAGATATCAGGGACGATGAGGATTCTGCGTCAGTACCGTTCGATCAATTCTCTGAGATCGAGATATACGATCCGATGGACGACATCGGTAACAACTCACCGGAAGCAGACATCACAACAGAGGATCATGGTGTTGTTGACATCAAAGAACAGATGGGATACGACCAGTTCGCCGATATTGAGATATACGACCCGATGAACGATACGGAAATTTACGATCCTATGAACGATGCCGATGACGATACGTTCCGTGCGGATGAGGATATGCGTATTGACAACGCAGAATCTGCGTTGCGGGATGCGATCGACGATGTGGCATCAGCGGAAATGTGCACAGAGGTCTGCGAAACGATACACGCACCTGACGTTGAGATGCCGGAAGCATCGGCAGAGGCTGACACAATGCCGCTTTTACTGAGTATGGCCGAAGCGGAAGCACCCGCGATACAGGAGACACATGCTGAAGAAGATATGATGGCAGAGGACATAACAGCAGAAGATGCGGCATTGAACATACATATGGCATTCATATCGGAAGAAAGTGTATCGCCGTCATCGGAAGTGACATTCGTCTGGGGTCAGTACTGATAACAAAGCATTAACAATGCGGAAGGACGATCACATCGGATAGAACACATGCAGGAGCATGACAACAATAGATACACCTATAGCGAGTCCCACCACTATTTTGGGAGATATCTTCAATGCCTTATCGTTCTCGGTATCGAAGTATCTGACGAGACCTGCCTGCTGCTGTATACCGCTGCCTTCTTTCTTCGCCATGATGAATCTCAATCGTGCATCCGTATAAAAACCTTATTGGTATTTTTCCATTTGTTCCGTTATCGGAAAGTCATCACATCCAGAACAAGAAGCGATAAATACGGATCGGACGTTCTATCTCAGAGATGAAAAAATGAGCGAAGTACCGATATGTCAGAGCTGCGGAATGCCGCTGGAGACAGAGGAAATGAAAGGAACGGAAAAGAATGGCCGTCGTTCCGCTGATTATTGTGTGTATTGCTACGCCGACGGTTCTTTCACAAAGGAAATGACAATGGAAGATATGATAATGTCAAACATACAATTCCTTGATCAATGGATCGAAAGCTCCGGAGTAAAGATGACAGAGGACGAAGCGATAGCCGAACTCAAAAAGTATCTGCCAACTCTGAAAAGATGGAAATGATCCATCATTGTTTCAAAAGAACGTGATAGTGTCTTGTCAGTGAACCGTGTACTTTCTGAGCATGAACATCCTCTTTGGTCATGATGTTTGTTTGTAATTCGTACGGAAGAACAACGACCGCTCTTCCGTTAGATCTCAAACATCTGTTGATCGAAGGTATCGAACGTTCATGGATATTTTTTGCATTCTCGCCGGCTGTGTGCGTCGACCTTCCGTATGGGGGGTCTGTGACGATCGCATCCACATCGGTAAATCTGTCGCCTATGTCACCGATGTCCAGAACATCGCTGTCATACAGTTTTAAATTATAATGATCCATATTTTCCATACAGCCGACGATCATTCTCTCATCGATATCGGATATCGCAACTTTCATACCCATCGAAGCGGCCTCTATCGCGATACCTCCGGTACCGCAGAAAGGATCCAGAACGATCCCGCCTTTTCTTACAGACGTTAAATTCACGCATGCGCGTGCGAACTTCGGGTGCAGCGATATCGGCGAGAAGAAAGGACGTTCGCTTACCTTTCTTTTCTCGAATGCCGTTCTGTTTATGGATGCGTCACATACGAACACATGAATTTTGTCGGAAATGAATAATCTCGCATCGACATCAGGAGAATCCAACGAAACATCGTTCTTCTCCGAATGTATCCGTCCGAATTTTTTTACGAGGTCTTGTGTATTGATATTTGGCATCATACCCTCATATCTCCGTGCACGAACTGCGAACGTCCCCTCCGGAATTGTTACCCTTTCGAATGCAGTATCGTCAGCATCGAACGAACCCAGATACATTCCGGCCTTTTGAGTGAGAGCGATCCTTTCTGTAACGTTCTCGAATATGCGGTCATCGAACTCCGCGATGACGTATCCGGGACCTTTGTTGAACGTGACAAAATCATTTCGATCCGATTCGGCCTTTATGCATGCGTACGCTTCGGCCGCAGGCATCGTCGGATGTTCTCCGGAAAGTTCGAAAAAGTATTTTGTCATTCGTTGTTCTCCTGTGATCGAAGCATTCATTTCGTTTTATGGCGCACCTTTACCGCAATGCCTCTCTTGAGGTCTTCCATCTCCGATCCGGACATCATCGCGACGCCTGCGGCCTTCAGGATACCGTTGCACAAAACGACGACCTCATCGCCCATTCTGATATTGTGATCCGCTTTCAGTACACCGATCGCAAAAACATTTCCCTTAATTTCGAAATCCGCCATTTCCACAATGTTCTTATTTACCTTCATCAACAGTTCCGCGCCTTCTATCGTGAGCGATATCATCCCTCTTTCAGGCGTCAGCATTCCCAATTGCTGTTTTCCGCGATTCATTTTCCAGTAAGGGAAATTTCCTGTAACGGATGTTCCTTCCATCAAAGCATCGGCAACATCCTTTCCGAACTGGAATCGCAGAACAGAACGTACGTTCTCTGTCCTTTCAGTATGGTAGCCGCATTTCTCCATTCCTGCGGATGCGTCACGTATAGCGTTATCCAGATTGTTCAATGACATCGGAGATGTCGGGTCACCGACGCATGTTTCCGTAAGATCCGTAAGTTCCCTTATTATCTCTGTCGTTTCGCCGAGATGAGAAATGACCGTGTCGTAACCAAATTCAAGCAATTTTGATAACATTCTGCGTATCATCTCTTTTTCCTGACATTTCCATTCTCCCGTCACGGGTATATCGTACGATGATGCGGGAAAGAAAACATCAAGTTCTCGCGGCACAATGCCCAATGGGGACGTCACGATGACCTCGTGCACGAGCACATCATGATCGCCCGTATGTATGGCGGAAGCGAACGCACGGTGTGTTTTTGACGTATGGTACGGTTTTTTCGCCGAACACGGAAGAAGTACAAGTATGCGTTTATGTGAAGGAGGTACGTAACGTTCATCCATCATCCGTCTGAAACGTTCGTTCTCCGGCCTCAGTAAGGATTGAGTTGTGTTGCATGAAAACCTCTTTCCCACGGTGCCGCACACCTCTTCCTGATATTCGTATCCGATGCGGTCGAATATCCTTAATGCGGCGACATTTGCAGGTGACGATACTCTTTGATCAACGAGTTCCCGCAGCCGTCCGGCGGATGTGAACATCATTACTTTTGAGCATTCTTCTTTTATTGCAATTCTGTTCCGTTCGGAAACATCGTCCCGAACAAGTATCTCCCCTTCGGGAAGATACAGCATTCCCATCTTTCCCGAAGATGCCGGAAGGGCATCATCAAAGAGATCAACACCCAAATATGCCAGTAATGCAATATTTGAAGGATCCGCAAGACCAGGGGTGAAGAGAAGAACATCATGCCCGATAAGTTCCCTGATGCGTATGATGTTATTGACCATCATCCGGGCATCCTTCCTCAGTTCGAACGCATTTGATACGATCGCGATCTCAGTTCCTTCCGGTATCACGGTATCATCGCTCAGCGGAAGTCTCATTACACAAACATTTCCGTCGCCGATAACTTCGCTGCAAACGTTCGAGGATGCTGTCGTTCTCAATCCGCGGTCAATTCTGATATGTTTATTTCCGATCGCGAATGTCCTTGCATTTCCCTCCGTGTATATGCGCACAGCATCGGAAGTATCATCGTTGTCACGCACACTGATGACCGCAGGTGTTCTTATTACGGCATCATTTGAAACGAACTCGCATACACGTCCTCTCTGCGACCGCGCAAGG
>WQXR01000032.1 GCA_009784745.1 Methanomassiliicoccaceae archaeon
CCCACAGTTCGTCTTCGTCAAGACCTTCGGGTGCTTTTTCGCAGTCGCATTCGCCGTCCTTGCATTCGCACGGGTCGTCGCCGCAGTCGCATTCGCATCCGTCACAGTCATCACCGCATTCGCACTCGTCTTCGCCGCATTCGCATTCGCAGTTGCACACATCAAGGCACTTACAATCCTTGTCGCCGTTGCATTCGCAATCGCCGTTGTCGGGTATTACGGGTGCGTCATTCGGCTTCTCCGGCATCGTTATCGTGTATTCATAACCGATGAATATGTCTGTGTTGCTGTTGACGGTCCACTGGTAAACGAATACCTGCACACCGTCCACACCGAAGTCGATATCGCTGAACGTCCACTTTGTGAATTTGACGTACAATGTCTTGGCCGCAAGTATCTCAGTACCGTATACGTATTTGTCATCGGCACCGAATTCGTCGTCCTCATAGACACTGCCGCTGAAATAGTATCCTGCGGGTGCCCAAGCATCCAGAATATCTGTTGCTTCGATTCCGTCGCCTTTCTCTATGACTTTCGTTCCGAGCGTCTTACCGTCCGCGTCCTTGAACGTGACCGTTACACCTGCCTCGAACTCAACGAATACGTCAACGTTGGCGTTTATCACAGCGTCGAAGTCCCACAGGACATTTGTGTCCTCGTCGGTATAGGCGCTGTAGAATTCGACAACAACGAAGTTGCTTGTCGTGAACGGACCGTTGTAGTCGCTGTAGTCATCTGCCAGTTCTGAACCCTTGAGTAATACAAGTGTCGAGAGTGTTGCACCGGCCAGGTCCTTGAACGTTACCGTCACACCTGCCTCGAACTCAACGAATACGTCAACGTTGGCGTTTATCACAGCGTCGAAGTCCCACAGGACATTGGTGTCCTCGTCGGTATAGGCGCTGTAGAATTCGACAACAACGAAGTTGCTTGTCGTGAACGGACCGTTGTAGTCGTCGTAGTCTGTCAGTTCTGAACCCTTGAGCAATACAAGTGTCGAGAGTGTTGCACCGGCCGTGTCCTTGAACGTGACCGTTACCCACTCTTTGTCATCATCTTCGAATTCCACGTACAGTTTCAGGTTTTCCATTACGGGTCCGTCAACGTACGGGATCAAGAGCTTAGAGTCAGTATAGATCCCTTTGACCACACTACCGTTCGGTATAAGGTTCGCCGGGAAATCCTCTTCGGCGTTGAAGTCTGACTTCCACGGGATGTCTATTGCTCCCAATTTCTTTCCATCATCATCGAGGAACGTAACCTTTACGGTCTTGTTCTCGAAGTATTTCATCATAGCCGCCAGAAGATCTGCGTACTCCGGTTCGTCCATTCTAAGGAACTCATCGGTGATATCCACACCGTTGGCCCTTATAATGAAGTCATCTTCGAAGAAACCTTCAGGGGTTCCATCGTCATCTCCAAAGAACGTGACTATGAACGTCACCGTCTTTCCCTTTTGGATCGTCAGAGTATTGGTATCTTCGTTCCAGTCGTAATTCCCATACAATTCGTAGGAGAATCCGAACTCTGAACCATTATCCATAGGGAAGGAAACGTCATAGTTCTGGTTCGCGAAGAAAACGAAATATGCTGCGGCGCCGCCTACCGCAATAGCGGCGACGACGATCGCAATCAATGCTGTTCTTGAAACCATTTTACTTTTTCCCTCCTCTTCTTTTTGATTTGGTCATTATTTTTCTCATGCGTCGGTATTGACATCTCCGCGGAACTGCGGAGAACATCCCTTTAAGATGCATCCATGTTTTCCGCTTATGAGAATGTTAATTGCCTCTTACACAATCGTGCGCACCCTATATTAAGAGGAACGTATCAAAAGTAAACTAAGATATAAGTACGTAATTAGTTTATTTTACGCGTCCAGTGTTTTGCGTTGTGTGTATTTTTCGTCGTTAAATTCTTTTTTATATTTAATATATTTAAGTAAGTTATTTTTCTGTTATCGGGACCTTAAAGGTGCTCATTTTTATGCGCAGAACAGTATGAGAAACGTTAAGGATATGCGTTAAAGGAGCGAAGGAAAATATATAAAGATTGGATGCGCGCCTTACGCGAACGGATAAAATTGACGGCAAAATGGACGTAAGAATGAACGTAAAAATGGACGAAAAGAGTAAAATAACGGATAAAAAATGAACGGAATGACGGACAGAACAAAGGCGCGGAGATCCGTTCGGATACGCCGGAATATACTGACGCACGGAATACCGCCGAAGGAACATAGCAAAGGTCTAATATGAACTAGGACATATGCAGACAGGATGGGAGGGCGGTTGTTCTCATGAGTGAGAATGAGATAACTTTCAAATACAAATTCAAAGAAGATTATAACCCTGTGTACGTCAACGGGGCGTACGGCGGTGTGAACGGAAGAGGAGAGATAATGGTCCACTTCTTCACGGAAAGACATCCTATACCATATGAAGTGACGAACGAGATGTTCGACAACAAACTCGGAAAAGAGATAAAGGTTGTTACGTCCAGAGATAAGGACTCTGAGAACAGGAATCTTATGTTGAGAATTGTGGAGACTGGCATAATCTTGGACCTGAACAGTGCGAAAGAGTTTCACGCGTGGCTCGGCGAGAACATACGTATCCGTGAAGACATCGGGAAGGATGGTGCATAGGTGTACAGGTCATCCATGACGAGCACCGTATCAGGCATAGCTCCCTCGATGTTCACGGACGCGATAAGGGATACTTTCATAATATCGTACCTTTCTGCGTCATCCTGTCTCGGGAGGAAAGGACTGGCGAAGGTAGGGAGGTTCTCCATCGATCCTCCTCTTCAAGTGGTCATAGATATTGATGAGGAAGGGATATATTCCCTTGACTGTGAAGAGGGTAATTTCTACGAGACTGGAAGGACGAATAGTGATCTTATGACCGAACTGGAAGAGAGTATTGAATTTGTTTGGAAAGAGTTCGTCAAATGTAAAAAGAAGAACATGTCCGGCGACGCCCTTGAATACAGAAAGTGGTTGATGTCGCGCATATCACCCGGGTGATATGATCACAGTAAAGAACCGCGAGGTTATGAGCGCACTTTGCAGCAAAGGGTTCAAAGTAAGTAACTCGGATCACAAGCGCCTCAGATTTTGTATCGACGGGGCGGAGACAAAAATAACGACAAAACTGAGTCATGGATCCGGCTCTGATGAACTGAGTGCCGAATTGATCAAAAGGATGAGCAAACAATTACACATCAAAAAAGAAGAATTCTTAAAATTCATTGAGTGCACACTGAGTCAGGAAGAATATACGGAAAAGATAAAGCATGTTGTGTGGAAATAACAAATACCATCAGCGGACCCATACGGCCGATGGTATGTTCACGAGTTTCTTCGCGCGCATCCGGGTACCGAATAGCACCCTTATTCGCCTAAACACCCTATCGGAACGACGTATACTCCGTCGGGTCTTCTCATCGCGTACTGTCCGCCGGTCAGCACCATCAGGAATGACGGCTGTTTCATCTTCTCCTCGTCTATGTTGTTCTTCAGTCTGATCAGGCTCGCTGCTCCGTCCTCAATATCTTTTGCGCCGAGTTTCACTTCTATCGCGCCCCACTCCTTTCCCGGCAGTTCGGCTATCAGATCCACTTCGTTCCCGTTCACGTCCCTGAAGTGGCTCAACGTACCGCCTGCAGGCTGAAGGTATATCCGAAGGTCCCTGACACAAAGCGATTCGAAGAACAATCCGAACGTCCGGTAATCTTCCATGAGTGCTCCGGACGATGCTTTCAATGCGGACATTGCTATAGAAGGATCCGTGAAGTGCCATTTCGAGGACGTTATAAGCCTTGTTCTCGAACGCATATGAGGGTTCCATGCCGGAAGTTCCTCGATAAGGAATATGCGCCGCATAGCGTCCAGATATTTTTTCAGCGTATTGACGGAAAATGTCCCGGATGCTCCTGCGACATCTTCCCTTATGGTTTCCGACGACGCATATGTGGATACATTCCTCGCGACGGATTCGATCACGCGTTTTACGGTCTCGGGATCCTTGTTACCGTCGCCTGCTTTGGAAACATCAGAGTTTATCACTGCTTTCACATACTGATCGACGATGCGTGTCGCATTCTCCTCTTTGTCATTCAGACTTTCCGGCCATCCTCCTCGCGCAATGGCCGCGGCCAGACCTTTCACTGACAGATCGGAACGGCCGTTCACTTTGTAGTCCGGATCGAAAAGACCCCTCAGGGATACTTTTCCGTTGGATTCGCCGGATTCGAACAGACTCATCGTTCTCATTGTCAGTCTCGCTATCCTTCCTGCACCGGAATGAAGCGGTTCGGAATCCTTCGGCGGAACGGATGATCCGGTGAGAATGAACTGTCCCCTTTTCCCTCTGTCATCCACCACATTCCTTACGGCATCCCATATCCCGGGTACCAGTTGCCATTCGTCGATGAGCATCGGCGGTTCTTCGTCAAGAAAGTTGAATATGCCGTTCTCCAGCAACAGATTGAGACTGTTGATCTGGTTTTTGTTCGTTATTGACAATATACCTTTATTGAACTCCTTGGACGTTCTGGTCTTTCCGCACCATTTGGGGCCTTCTACGAGTATCGCGCCCATCAGTTCGAGGTGATCGCTTATCTCTTTGTCCATGATCCTTTTTCTGTATCCTTCAGGCACGATGTTCCATATGTTTGTGCTCTTTAAATAGTTGACGGTTTGTACTAAGTTCTATTGACTGTTTGTACTAAGTTCTATTGACGGTTCATACTAAGTTCTGTTGGCCGATCGTGATGGTCGAACACCCCTCACTGAAGTAAGGGGCGTTTGACAAATTAAACTGATCAATTCCTTTTCTTTCCGATCCTGCCCCCAAATGTACCATTTTGCGGGCGTCCGCAAAATGGTATCTTGGCTCTTGTTCATTCGGTTTGCATGATACCATACCCGATCGATCGCATCGCGAAAGCGTCTCCACTGTGAATATCCTGGGACCGTTCGCAATTCCCTTGCCAGCCAAGCGTGTCCGCTTGAACACGAGAACAAAATTAAAAATGAGATACTAGTAATAAAATTTGAATTGAAGAAAAATGTCTTGAAAATTTATGAATATTGCTTAGACATTTCGTTTTTTATACATTTTTTGTCAAAATTTCGGCCTGATCGAAACAATATGTCTCCTCAAAAAATCAGAATGCATCGGTACGCTGGATAGTAATAAAAATAAAAACATTTAAAAATGATAGTAATATTTGTACGAATCATAGTAATAAAAGGATTAAAGAGAGGCAGCGAAGATGCCCCGTGAAATGAAAATAGTTAATGAAGGGAGCAGAAAAGTTCCGAAATGGGTAATGGGCAAATGAATCCCTGATATCAGTTCCGTCCGTTCCACGGACGGAACTAACTAACGTTCAGCGTATCCGCAACAGCGAATTAAAGTAAAAGTAAGAAAGGTAGGGTTTTATTCAATGTTTATTTCGTTCTTTCGTTCAAGGCCTCATCCTGACCGCTGACGGCGTCAGAATTCCTATAGTACCGCAACTGGTTGCACCGATCAGTGTCACGGATATGAGACCGATCTCGTCGCTTATGAACGAGTAGTACGGATAGTCGAACATCGGATACGCTATCTTAGGTCCGTCCGTTCTGTGCAGATATTTGCACGATCCGCAAAGTAAAAAGATATAAATACACATAATGTAACAGCATTGGGAACAGTATGATGTCGCAGACACAAATAAGCATTGAAACGAGCGTTTACGAGAGGACCAAGCATATAGCGGAAGGGAAAGGGATGAGCGTCTCCGATTATGTGAACGCAATGCTGGAAAAGAATGCCGAAGCTCCGGAAAAAGGTCATGCGATGAAATGTTTCGGTACGATAAAAGATGATTCCTTCAGGGTTCCGGAAGACCGCCCGAGGTCATGGGATTCTCCGAGGGAAACGTTATGACATATTATTTGGATTCCAATATTCCGATATTTGTTCTGAGAGGGATGAACAAAAGACTTGCGGAAAAGATCGATTCGTTCTGCGATGATGAGATCAAGATACCTTCCGTGGTTGTGGCGGAACTGATGGAAGGTGCATATGCGAGCGATAACACTCAGCACAACATAGAGCAGACCCTGAGGTTCATTGGCCCTTATGAGGCTGTGCCGTTTGACAAGGAAGCCGCGATCATATGCGGCAAGATAAGTGCAGACCTGACGAAAAAAGGAAGAAAGATAGGTTACAACGATCTGATGATCGCCGCCACTGTAATATCACGCAACGGAATATTAGTAACAAATAATTCAAAAGATTTCGGTCGCATAGAAGGTCTTCGCTCAGAGGACTGGACCTGAATATGGGCTCGGCATTCTGAGAAAATGTTCGAGTTCGGATCGTGTACGTTGTTTTCCGATGATCATGAAACGCCAAACATCAGTTCCGTCCGTTTTACGGACGGAACTAACTAACGTTCAGCGTATCCGCAACAGCGAATTAAAGTAAAAGTAAGAAAGGCATATCTGTTTTATTCATCATCCTTATTCGGCAGAATACGATCATACAAAAGAAAAGTAATTTGTCAGTTAAATTTATAAATTGTAAGTTTAATATCTAATTGTGATACAAAATGTTTAAAAAAATAGTCTTAGATAATTACTTATCATTCAGACATATAGAGATGGACCTTACGGGTTCGGGAAACGAACCCGTTCGGCATGCGTTCATATACGGAGAGAACGGCTCCGGAAAATCGAATCTTATAGAATCATTGATGATGCTCAAAGATTCAATGAAGACCGTGAACAGAGTGAACAGACTGAAGGAATTCACAGAATTGCGTGAAACGTTAAAGAAAATGAATTCGAAAGAAGGAACATCCGCTGCGGATGATGACCCGGATACATCCGATACGGACGAATTGAAAAGAATGATGCGGTTATTGAATTACGATATTACCGATATATCGAAGGGTATCAGAATGACAGGGTCCGATGCCGGCACCTCAGCATCGTTCTGTTTTACTCTGGGAGGCCATGACGGATCTTATGATGTAAGATTTGATCCGAACGACCGTTTGGTATACGAAAGGTTGTGCTTCGTCGTCGAAAGCCGTTCGAAGGACATATTCGAAATATCCTCCATATCGGGTGATGATGCTTCGCCGAACGGCAACCTCATCGATATGAGGTTCAGCCCGCAATTGTTCAAAGATAATGTTTACAGAAGAACTATCGAAGACATTATCCAAAGATATTGGGGAAAACATTCTTTCATGTCGATACTGGATGATCAGTATTCATCCAATAATCAGGCATACATGGAAAAGAATCTCGGGACCGGTATCGACGAGGTCATTGAATTTTTCAATGACCTCGTTGTATGCTGCGTCCGCACCCGCGGGAAGGCCGGACGCGGAATAAAAGATAAGATATTGGCAAATCTGGGCGGGGGACGTATCGCACATAACGAAAAGGAACGGCTGCAGATATATGAGGAGGCTTTGAACAGTTTTTTCACCAGGATCTATTCAGATGTCAAAAAGGTGTATTACAGAACGGAACAGAACGGGAATATATTGAATTATACTCTTTTCTTCTCAAAGATGATCGGCGGGAAAAGAAGGGATATCGGCATATCAGAGGAATCCACCGGCACCACGGGATTACTGGATCTTTTTCCCGCATTCTTTGAATGCGCTCGCGGACGAACGGTGTTCTTCGATGAACTTGATTCAGGGATCCATGATCTGCTCATCAAAGAACTGATCGATGAATTAAAGGACTCGTTCAAAGGACAGTTCGTTGCCACGACCCATAATACATCTCTTCTTGAGATCATCGATCCAAAGAAAGTGTTTGTGATCCAGGTCGACAGCAGAGGAGAGAAGAGGATATTGCCGATAAGTTCCATAGAAAGGACACAGAAGAACCATAACAACAGAAGCAGATATCTGAAAGGTGTGTTCGATGCTGTGCCCGTCATGGGAGAGATAGATCTCATAGACATCGTTCATCGTGTTGAATCAAATGTCGGTGGGACCGAATGAGCACATGCAGGACGCTTGCCGTAGTTCACGGAAGATCGGAACTGATATTTTGCAAAGGCATCGCCAGCAATCTTAAGATAAATATGGAATATGATTCCGATAACAGAGGCGGAACGTGCATACAGATCATGCATCTGGAAGAAAGGTTCACGACCGGTTGTTACGTATCCGAGAATGCGCTTCATAAAAGATTCGATAAATTGGAATATTTGGGCAGAAGAATACCTAAAATGCCGCATCTTAAGATATTTCCGATAATGGACACCGATGACTGCCGGCAGCAGGAAAGGGCATACAGAACGGGAAATATGTTCGCTGACAGTGTATTCAAGGACAGGATATCCCCGATATTCAACACCCCTGATCTGGACCCCGTTCTCATTGAATGCGGTTTCAGAGTGGACCGGAATGATAAGTACCATGATCTGGTCAAAGAGTACGAACTGTCAGATCTTATCGGCGGCCTGAAGAATTGTGAGAACACGAATATTTGTGTCCTTTTGGAGCATTGTGCCTCAATAACACCAAGTTATCAGAGCGGCTGACACGGACGGTTCGCTACAATTGCGCAGTCTTCCGAGGGTCAAAAACCATTCAGGGAATTTACTTTTTGGCATGTGTGTTTCCTTGCGAGGGTCTCCGTTCATTACAATGAGATAACAAGCGGATCGTGAAAGACGATAATCGTCCAATTCTCTTTTGGCCCCTTTCGCCGGATCTATCATTTTGCGGGCGTCCGCAAAATGATACTTTGGTTCCTGATCGTTGAGTTTGAATGGGCCGATCACGTCTCCACGGTGCAGTATGCATTGTAAAAGAATACCATGGATCTGGGCACATGGTCAGCCGCTTCCGCATATCATGCCTGCGTCGTTAAGACAAAAAGATCTCGCTGATCAATCCTTATCATATACTTGTTTGTGGTCGCATACACGATGCAATCCGACGATCACCGTACCTTTCGATCGCTCCACAGTGTACAATATACGATGACGCCCGCTTACATTGTACGCATAATATTTGGATAACATCCCATTTTTCTTTTCTCCGAGCCTTTCGGGCTCGTCGGAGGATTGCAGATCAAGAAGAGCCCTGTCCACCCTTTCCATAAGAGATGGGAGTTCTTTTCTGCTCTTTCTTTTATAGAGGTTTTTGAAATGATTTGTGTACACTATCTCATTGGCCAAGGTCGTCAGTCCTTCAGTTTCCTTAAAAATTCCTCTCCCGTACACTTACTGGACAGATGAGTGATATTTCCTTTCTCAAAATCCTTGTAACTTTTGTAGAGATCCTCTTCCTCTTCAAAAGTTATCGGATCTTTGTCCAACAGATTGGGATCGAATTCGAAGACAGGGGGAATATACATTGTACGCGCATCATTCTGTCCGGGCACACCTATGGATGAATTCAGATTGTTTACGGCAACATATACATTCATCATTATTTTGCCTCTTGTAACTGTAGTGACCCATCTTCCGATACAGCTAAATTCCATTTTGAACCAACTTTATACGGTGCCGATTCTTTGAACTTAAAGAACAATGTCAAGACCAATGATGCGGGCGATCCGGCAGCTCCGAACGGAGACATCTGGATCCTCTGTGCGTTATCCGCTTTTTTGATGACCTTTCCGAACTGAACGGACACGAGATCTTCTCCTGTCACTCCGTCCGCTGCTCGAACAACACTCAGCACTTCTATCGTTGATTTGGACATGATTTTACCCTCGCGCAAGACATACGGTGTATGCAATCTTCGATAAAAACGTTTCCGACCTGAGAATATTTTGTTCTGTTCTTTGATATAAAAAAAAGTTGAGGCGCGCGCCTATGCCGTCGGTGAGACCCCGTATATATGCAGCACCGGCGGACATTTCGTCGGACCTACCATTCCACATTCCGCTCTGATAAGCGGAACGACCTCTTTGACCTGACCGGAAACGAGGAGTATCTATTTGAGCATCAGACCTGTTGCGCCGACCATCAAAGCGGCCGCCGACATGATAACTCCATATCAGCAACGAACTCTGGATGAACTTCCGGCGGATCTCTGATCCTTTAATCCGGCCATGGTCGGATTCGCTTCGGCATAGGCCGTACCGTTCTTATATGAATATTGTAAAGATGCGGACGCGACAAGTTTATTTCGTTCTTTCGTTCAAGGCCTCATCCTGACCGCTGACGGCGTCAGAATTCCTACAGTACCGCAACCGGTTGCACCGATCAGTGTCACAGATATGAGACCGATCTCGTCGCTTATGAACGAGTAGTACGGATAGTTGAACATCGGATACGCTATCTTGGGTCCGTCCGCTCCGCGAGTAGACATTGCGGAAGAACGGTGGAAGAACGGTGGAAGAACTGCGGAAGCATTGGGTAAGCATTGGGTAAGCATTGGGTATCGGTACAATTTCCTTGTACCCGGACCCAATTCATCGGCAAATCCGGTGTTCCTGAAGAATGCCGCAATTGTGGGATCCTTATGATCGTGTTCCGGCTCACATCCGAGCCACATCCGAGCCACATCCGAGCCACGGTTATTTTTTACCCACTTGCCAGACCTGTCGCTACCTATTCTCATGATCGATCCTTTTTCCGTCAAAGAAGTGATCACTCTACTGACCGTTCTTTCGGGAACACCGGATCTCGTAGATATTTCTGTGCGCGTCGTCGCAACACCTTCACATATGATATTGTACACTTTCAATTCCGGTTTCCGTAAGATCGGCGGCGGGTTCTTTCAACTGTCCGATCCTTGCATCGAATGAATAGCTATCATCCAACGGAACAATGATCTTGAAGATATCTCCCTCGATCAATTGCGGAAGAACGGTGGAAGAACGGTGGAAGAACGTCACGGGGTTGAATATCCATGATCCATCGCTTTCCTTCCGACCCTATATTTTTGGTGCCTGTGTCGAGGTACAAATGGATATTTTAACTCTATGTATCCCATACCCGCAAGGGGATCTGATATAGTTCTGCGAAGATGTTCTCTTCTGATTCCCAGTGCTTCTGCTAATTCCTTAGATCCCATCTCGGCATTCTCATCTATCAATCTTATTGCCCTTATCTGAAGTTCCGTAAGTGTCGGCCTCACGGTCTGCGGCGTGATGAACTTCTCTCCGACGGCTCCTGTGCGTGCTATGCCTTTTGCATGTAATATATCGAACAGTTTTATGATGAAACAATCGTACATGACACTATATTCAGGAGGTTTTACACCTTCGTATTCGTATGCGCTTTTCATCATTTCCATACCCCGGCCGAATTTTTCAACATAGTGCGCCTTGAAGAAAACATTGGCAATACCATCATTCCTCGGTTTGGAAACATGTTCTTTCATTATACCTTCCAATGTATATCCGAACGGAAGGCCTCCGGCGTTCAGTATCTCAAGGCGGTCATCGAACAGTGTTATCCTTATGGGGTCAGGCATGCTGTAATCCTGATTCGTTATCGCATTGATCAAGGCTTCACGTACAGCATCATAAGGGTATGGATAGTACTCTCTGCGCTCTAATCCCTCTATCCTCATCGGCACCAGCGTGTACTTCGTGGTTATCAACTCCATCGCTCTGTCCACGAGCGTGTACATGGGATCTTCCGGTTCGTCTTTTGGTGTGCTCCCGATTGAGAATTATACCATCATCCGCACAAATAGTGTTACGATTTGATTGGGTTGGGTTCATTAGGTTGATTAGGTTGATTAGGTTGATTAGGTTGATTATTCCGACCCCATTTTTAACCATTTTTGGTGATGATCACATACCTTCCGTTACGTTTGTTACCTTCACGACCTGCAACATCTTTCCCTTTCAAACCCAATAGGACACGTTTCACTGCTGCACGCGAAAATCCCGTGAATGTCTCCAGATCTTTCAGGCTGTCCCCGTTCCCCGACAATATTGCGTTATAAACTGCCTTTTCTTCATCGGTCAGACCGTTCGGAACTTTGGTCGGAATGTCCGCATTCATGGGAAGGGACTCTTTTGCCTCACTTTCTTTCATGCGTCTGTACCAAACTTCCGGATCGAACTTATCGGACCTGTATAACGTAACGACAAATTGCTGCGGCGATCTTTGCTCGAATGTCGGGTCCCTGAGGCCGCACATTCTACATTCTTTGATTATCTTTCTTATGCCTGTGCCCCATCCCTCCGTGACACCGGCGCTTTTAAAGACCGACGCCAATGTGTGATTGCGAGGGGTCGATATACCGGACAAGGCATTTGACATTGTGGTGTCCGGAGGAAGTATCCCTGGGGATATTATCTCTATACGGTCATCGAAAACTGCAACATATATATTGGAATTGTCAACGTTGTAGTTCCGATGGGTCACGGCGTTCGCTATGCTTTCACGTATCGCCTCGCTGGGAACTTCATATATGTTCTGCATGGCGATCGTTCCGCCCGGAAGCCATTGTCCGACCTTTATATTCTTTATCACGAATCTGTGAGCGTTCTCTATCTGCTCATGTATAGGCTCTCTGAATGTCGCCCTGTCTATGAAAACGCCTTTCTCCTTCCCTCTGAACGCCGCACATTCGATGATATGATACAATCCCATAGAAATGTCGCCTGTGAGGAGGGCATATGCGTTCGTTGGATACTCGGTACCGGCATCCTCCTTTATCACCTGCAGCGAAAGCAGATCTTTCTTGGTGAACTTTCGCTTTCCGTACTCTGAAAGATCATCACATAGTTTTTTGGTCGCTCCATCAGTCATCCTTGTTTCATAATTCCTCTGTTTATCGAACGGTACCTTGCCGAACTGCTTCAGTTCATCTATCTGTGCCTGCTTCGCTAAGTGTGTGGTCGGTCCGATGCGTATGTATGTCCCTTCGCTCCTTGCTTTTCCTTTGACGTGATACGGTTTTTCCGTGCCGGCCCTTATTGTAACTATCAGCACATTCTTTTCTTTGTACTTCGTCCATGAGAACACGGGAACCATCTGCGGTTCGCACATGGATGCCGCAGCGTTGGTTATCCTCTCTTCGATATCTTGCTGATCATCTTCGGACACACCCATTGGTTCGTGTGTTCCTTCTTTGATACCGATGACGAGAAGTCCTCCGGTACCGTTCGAGAAGGCGATCATCGTCTTCACGAACACCAACGAATCGTCGGGAAGTTCCGCTTTGAATTCTAAGGTCTCGGATTCCTTCTTTGCGATCTCGTCAAGCAGAGTCATAATGCTGCCCCATACACATACAGGTTAATCAAATATTTGCAGAGCCCACATCCTGCTGAGAAAAAAATATGTTTGAGTCTGATCGCGAGAACCGTTCGAATTCTCTAACGCATTCGCTCTTTTTGTGAGAAAGTAAAAGTAAGAAAGGTAGGGGGAAGTTTTCCCCCTGTTTATTTCGTTCTTTCGTCTAAGGCCTCATCCTGACCGCTAACAGCGCTAACAGTCCTACAGTACCTGCAACTGCGGCACCGACAACGACGTACGAATATGACGCCATGTAGTAGTCGTATTCGCATTCTACGGTAACGCCC
>WQXR01000033.1 GCA_009784745.1 Methanomassiliicoccaceae archaeon
AGAACGAACAGGACAATAGGCATTATTCAAAACTGGCATTGTTACCGATGCTTGAACCGTCAACTCCTGCGGAAGCCAAGGAGATGATAAAGGAAGCATTCGACATCTCTGAAAAATTAACGTTACCTGTACTGTTCAGGACCACGACGAGAGTGAATCACGCAAGAGGCATCGTACCGATAGGTGATATCAAAGACGTTGCAAGAAGATCGGAATTCAAAAGGGACATCAAAAGATTTGTGAACATTCCGTCGAACGCAAGAACGAACAGGATAAGACTGCTGGAACTGAATAAGAAAGCATTGGAATTATCCGAGGATTCGGATCTTAATTTCATTGACGGTGCCGGAAAGACAGGAATAATAACATCAGGCGTTCCGTACACATACGCGAAAGAATGTTTGAAGGATGTATCGATACTAAAACTCGGATTCACTAATCCGTTACCGGAGAAGAAGATAGCGGATTTCATGAAAGGAAAGGAAAAGGTGATCGTTATCGAAGAACTGGAGCCGTTCTTGGAGGATCAGATACACCGTATCGCGAACGAAAATAACATAAGGATAAAGATACACGGAAAAAGAACAGGCGATCTTCCCACAGCGTTCGAATATTCGCCGGATGTGATGCTGTCGCTCCGTAATTTAGTTAACGTCGCGGATAAGAAAGAAGCACTCCCCAAGCCGGAGATAGCGCTTCCGCCGCGTCCGCCCACACTTTGCGCCGGATGTCCGCACCGCGGAATGTTCCACGCGGTCAGAAAGGCGGTCGGTAAAAAACCGGTTGTATACAGTTCCGACATCGGTTGTTATTCGCTGGGAGCGCAGCCGCCGTTCATGATGGCCGACATGATATTATGCATGGGCGGAGGGATCGGTGCGGCAGGAGGTTTCTGTGAAGTGACGGATCAGAAGGTGATCGCATTTGCAGGCGATTCAACATTCTTCCACGGAGGGATAACTCCGTTAGTATCAGCGTTATTCAACGGCCACAAATTTGTGACGGTCATACTGGATAACCGCGCAACGGCGATGACCGGTCATCAGCCTCATCCGGGTACCGGACGCAACCACGGCGATCGTACCACAGAACCGATAGACATTGGATCATTGGTAAAAGGATTGGGTGTGAAGCACGTTGTTACGGTGGATCCGTACAATGTACAGGCGGCAGTTGACGTTATGAACGATGCGATAGCATACGACGGCCTTTCCGTAGTAATAGCGAAGCGTGCGTGTCCGTTAGAATTGAAAAGAAAGAAATTGCTTCCGTCGAAAACATGCGAGATAGATCAGGATGCATGCAGAAAGTGTTCGATATGCATATCATCGATAGCATGTCCCGCTCTGATGAAAAAGGATGGTATTGTATCAATAGATAAGACACAATGCATCGGGTGCATGATGTGCGGAAATGTCTGTCCGGCAAGCGCGATAAAGGTGATACAATGAGATACGTCATCCAGATAGTCGGTGTCGGAGGGCAGGGCGTTCTCTTGGCGTCCATGGTGTTGGGGAACGCGGCGATGAATTCTTCTCATAATGTAGCGATGAGCGAGGTGCACGGAATGGCGCAGAGAGGAGGAAGTGTGATATCGACGCTCCGTATCGGCGATGATGTGATAAGCCCGTTAGCATACGAAGGCGAAGCGGATATGATATTAGGATTCGAACCTGCGGAAACGTGCAGGAACATAACATCCGGTAATAAGAGAACAGTTGTAGTGATGAATATGGACCCCCTCTATCCGTCAACGGTGACGGCAGGTCTCGCTCAATACCCGGAAATAAGCGATATCGTTGCGGCAGTCTCGAAGGTAACAGATAAATTGATAACGATCGAAGCAACATCCATCGCCGAAAAGGCAGGGAAAGCGGTTGCCGCGAATGCTGTGATGATAGGTGCCGCAGCCGCCGCAGAGGGTTTCCCGATATCCAAGGATGAAGTGAGAAGATCGCTTTTGGATCTGGTGCCGGAGAAGTTCAGGGAACTGAATGAAAAAGCATTTGACATGGGTTACAAAGCGGTAAAAAAGTAAACTTCAAACATGGCGCAAAAGCGCCGAACAATTTTTATTTTTCAATACACTGGCAATGTTAATTTTCATTGTAGGTTAATATGAAGTGACTCACGCTGAAAGAGGAAAATAAAAAAAAAGGTAAAGGGTTTGTTAAGACCCTCAGAGATCGTAGTTCTTCGGGTTGAATGCGGGAACATCCTTGTACTGCTTGAGGCAGTAGTCCACGAACTTGCTCTCCTCGTCCGGCAGTTTCTCCAGCGTCTTGATGATGTTGTCGAGAACGTCCTTCTGTTTTGCGGTGAGCATGATCTCTTTCTTCTTGTTGCCGTCCCTGATGATCTTCGCACCTGTAAGGCCGGCTGCCTTTGCTCTGCGGTAAAGGTCCTTTCCTTCTGCGACGATCGCTTCTCCGATCTTGTACGCGTTGTCGTATGCGAGCACATATCCTTCCGGTCCTCTTGCACGGTCGGAGAACATGTACAGGTCTCTCAGCGTTTTCTCTTTTCCGAATGCGATCGCGGTGTTCATCAGCGAAACTTCGTAACCGAGTGAGCCTAACCAGCACTGAACGGACGAACCGCCGAATTCTGAGTGGTACTCTACAGATTCGTTGGACCATACGTCGCATATCTGGGCCATCAGGTTACCCTGAAGATCGGCATGTGCGCACTGACAGTTCTTTCCTTCCTGCGCGTTCGGTTTTCCTGCAATTGTTTTGCAGATAGGTCCTTCGTAACCGCAGTCCTTGTCAGGTCCAGTTGCGCCGGCCTCCCATGCCACCAGGGTCCTCGCTGCTGCGAAACATCTTGTGACTGCCGAGAACGTTCTCTGAACATCGTTATCAAGATATCCGCCTGCCATGAACATCGACGTGTTGGCACCGGAACAGTTGGTGTCTCCTCCGGGAACTACCTTGTTCTTCTTGCATATGTCGACGAACTGAGGCCATACCCAACTCATATCCAGTGAGCCGAGGTAACCGATACCGAACAGACATGCTGTTATGTCACCGACCTGAACACCATAGTCCAGAAGTTCTTTTCCTCCCATTGTTTCACATGAAAGGACGTGTGCACCGTTCTCCGCTGCGATCTCCGCTGAGATGATAAGTCTCTCCGGATAGGAGCGCTCTTTGTCCATCTTCGGCCTCAATCCCTGATCCGCTTCTCTTTGGTCAGGTATCGTGTGCCTGATAGCAAGGTTGATGCCGTATTTGTCGTGCATCTTTTCCAGTAACGCGGTTTGACCTGAAACGATGGACTCGGCCATCTTCGAGTTGGTACCCATCTGCGATATCCATTCCGTCTCCAACTGGAGGTCAGGGAATCCTAACGTGACCGCGCGGTTGACCGCATCCTGTGAGATGTAATCAACATACTCCTTTGTGATGAGCGCTATGTCCTTCTCTTTTCCCGGCCTCGGGGCGTAGTTCAGTTCAGGTATGACGCGTCCCGCACCTACCTTTATTCCGAAACCGTATGACACCGGGTGTTTCGCTGTTCCGAACACTATGTCATCGGCCTTGTCGTATGCCATTTTCGTGTATCTTGTTATGGCCATTTTACACACCTCTCACAATGTTATCCCATTCCGCCTGAACTTTCTTCCAGTCGTATCCTGCGACTATCTTGTCAGCGATCGGCGGTGTCTGCGGAGCCTTCTCCGAGTATATTCCGAGTTCGAATGCTTCCGAGAACTCTCTGTTCACTGCGCCTCCGGCGGACATGAACGGTATCTTTATTCCTTTCGCGACCATCTTTGCCGCGATCGCAGGGAATGCAGACATCGTTGTCGTCATGAGTGCTGTTCCGGTCACAAGGAACGGTTTTTCCTTTACCACTGCTGCGACGACGTCGTCTACAAGTACGTCCCTTCCAAGGTCGATAACAGTGAATCCGGCCGCTCTCATCATGACCGCTGCGATGTTCTTTCCTATGTCGTGCGGGTCACCCTCTGCGACGTGCATGACAGCCACACCCTTCGTTTTCCTTGCGCCGCCCAGTTGTTTCTCCGCTACGGCGATACCTATCTCCATGGTCTTGGCCGCCAGCATGATCTCCGGCAGGTAGTATATGTGATCCGCATACAATTTGCTGACCACTTCCATTCCTGCGACAAGTCCCTCGTTGATTATTTCAAGGGGTTTCTTTGATTTCAGCGCTTCGGTCACCGTCTTTCCGATGTCCTTGAACCTCATGTAGAGGACGTCCTCTGCACAGTTCTTAAAGACAGCGTCTTTCGGCAACATCTTTTTCGCTATGGATTCCGGGGTGTTCTGGTTCTCAGCCTCTATATCATAGCGTTTGAGAATGAATCCGAAATCCACACCTTTTTTGCTCAACATATTCTTTGCCTCCCGGACATTCGGCATGCCGAACATCCGCAAGGTAACTATTTTTTGGATGGTATTAAAACGCCTTATAAGGATGGATGATATATCCACAAAAGACAGCAAACACAAAAGGCCGTCTTTATATATAAGCCTGCCTTTTTTTATAACCAAAGCGGTGAGTATTTAAACGCCGATTAGCATTTTTACCGCAAGTAAGTATCCTTCAATAAACCAAAGGCATTTATATGGGATAGTTGTTAACGATTGCATAATCTATTCTTAACGTTGATAAGTCTCTGCTCTGTCTTTCAGAGTAAATATATACTATCCATTCTGTAGAAAGAAATAATGTTCACATGTATAATAGGCGGTTTCCTCGGAACGGGAAAGACAACGTTGCTTATGAAGATCGCAGGCAGATGCAGACTCTCAGGTGTTAAAGTTGCGATCTTAGTGAATGAGATGGGCGAAGTGGGAATAGACGGGGCAACCATCAAAGCGGAAGGTTATGATGCAGTGGAACTTCCGGACGGATGTATATGCTGTTCTTTGTCGGGGACATTGCAGAACGCATTGAAAAGCATCGAACGGGACATACATCCCGATATAATAATCATCGAACCGACGGGTTTGGCGCTGCCTCATAAAGTAAAGGAATTGGTACGCACATCGTTAATAGATTCCGACCGAACGTACATCGCAGGATTGGCGGATGCGGTAAGGTTTGATGATCTTATGGAAAAGAAGGGAGAATTCTTCAAAAGACAGTTGCATGCGTCCGATATAATACTGATAACAAAATCAGACATGTCCGATAAAGAAGATCTGAAAAGGATATCGGATTTGCTGAAGATGATGCATCCGGGAAGGGATGTGATATTCGTGTCATCAGTAACAGGCGAAGGTATAGACGAAACCGCGAGGAGGATATTGAATGGGTGATCCGGAGACATCAGGCGGTACCGCTCACGGCCTTAATGCTTACGCGGGCTCAATGAACATCGACACATTGAATTCTCTGGACATGGTGATGACAGAGGTTGCTCAATGGATAGAGAATTCGTCAGGATGCTTCTTGGGACATGTGAAGATGGCCGTTACGACATCATCGGGAACGATGACGCTGAACCTTACAGATCTGAGGACTGGCGTTGAGCATCATAACGTGATCACTAACGGCGAATACGCTGAAATAAGATTCATGGCCGCTGTTGTTGACGTTGACCATAACGAACTTGCGAAAAAGATGAGATCCTCTCTATTATCAAATAATATCAAATTGAAGGATAAGAAGATAATAGAATTAGTATGAACGAGATGAATGTGATCATATTGTCTCTTCCGAAGCCAATGTGCAGAAAGGAATATCAAAGAAAAGATCAGACGACCTTGATCATACGTTCCCGAGCGTGTCTGAATATCACTTTTCTATACCCTTTTAATTCTTTATCCAATTCAGGATCGCCGGTATCAACGTGAAGTTCCTTGAGATCATTGAGTTTTGTTATTGTTGCCACCAATACGATATTGTCGATGCCTATCTTTCTTATGACCGCAGGAGTTATCTCTTTGTTCCCGCGCCCAAGGAAAAATCCCTGTTTTCCGATGATGCCTAAAATGAGAATTATTTTCTTATATCCGGATATAAGCGATAATAATTCTTTCTCATTCATATTCAGGCCTGCGGCCTTGCCGTCGAACACTGCGTCGATCCCCAGAAGAGTGTGACCGAGGCCAATGCGTTCCATGATGCGGCATGCGGTACTCCCGGGGCCAATGATATACAACGTGTCGTTACGCATCTCCGATATCACGTATTCGGCGATCTCGTCAATTTCTTCCTCCTCGTTGCTTCCTTCATAAACGCCTTTGCATGACTGAACAAGGGAAGGAACGTAGGGAACTTTCATGAAACCGTATAATTTTGCCGATAGTACACCGTTCCGGTGATCATCTTCGTTTATATCCATGACATCACGTTCCGCTGTCTTCGCATAACCGGAAACGAATCCGTGTATGATGTTCGGGATGTCCTCAGGAGTTGACGCGAACACGGACGAATACATTTTGACACCGGCAGGAATGCCCAGAACGGGAACATCAGTTCCGACAGCGTCGAGAATATCCCTTGCTGTTCCGTCGCCGCCGCAGAACAGGATAAGGTCGCAATCTTTTTTCATTATCGTTGCTGCCGCTTTTGTATCTTCGCTTTTTGTATCATCATCTGATGATAACGATATGATGTCATGAGCAATGTCCAGATAATTCAATACGCTGCTGCCTAAGTTCTTTGCCGTTGTGAACGATATATCATTTCGAACAAGAGCAAGAGCCCTTTTCGCCGCCAGATGCGACGTTCTTACGGCACCCAATTCAATTGCCTTTTCGTATGCGTCGCCGTCTGTGCCTTTGAGACCGACGGAACCGCCCATGCCTGCAATGGGATTGACTATCAGTCCGATCTTCACAAGACAGCATAGCAGAAAGAGTATCTAAAACTGATGAAGAGGATTGTTGGACGGGCAGGCAGCCCGTCCGTGGGGAGATATCATCGTAATTGTTAAGCGAACGTCGTTCCGATGTATGATGACAACGAGTGCGCATCACTGCGCTGGGTCATCATCGTGTGTATCATCTCTATTTGTTCATTCATCACGCCGGAGAGTTCTTTCTTCTTCTCCGCTACAAATTTAACAACACTTCTGTTGACCATTCTGAATGCATCGTTCATCGTCATGTTCGGCGCCTTTGCGAGTATCTTGTCATTTTCGATGACAACTGTCATAGGACAAGATCTCGAAACTTTTGTTATTCCTTCTCGGGCGACCTTTCTTCTGTTCGTCTCAAAGGAGAACGGCCTGATCGCTATTGTGAATGTTATCAGATTCATCGAATGGGCCAAAGCAGCAACCACAGGAGCAACGCCCGTTCCGGTGCCGCCGCCCATGCCGGCGATTATGAATACCGTATCGTTACCTGTTAGCGCGCCGCGTATCTCTTCCAGATGTGCCTTTGCACACCTTTCCGCCAGCAGCGTATCGCCCTTTGCGCCTTCGCCTTTCGTAACGTCCTTGCAAAGACATACTTTCAGGTCAGACATGGTCTGTTTCAAAGAATCCTTATCGGTGTTGATGGCAATGGTCCTGACAGATGCGTCCGCCCAATAAATATCATTGATAACATTGCAGCCCGCACCTCCGATGCCTACGACCGCTATGCGCGGTTCGATATTCGTTGTGGTCTTTCCCATTTCCATCCCTCTTTCGTGTATTGTCGGAACTACGGGGCCCAGCCCCGTAGATCCGTGCTTTCCCATCCCATTTTTTCTTCGTTCACGGTGTCAATGTCTGCGAAGCATCCAGCAGGCTCGCGACACGTTTCTCGATATCCGGAGCGATAGCCTTTCGGAGGTGATCTCTTACGAACTCCTCTTCGGATATGTACGGTCCCGTGGCCATTGCCAAATGAATGGCATCCAGTTCCACCGCGTTCAGGCGGACGAAGGTTCCGCCTAAATTGTCCTGCGAAGCAGCATCCCCATCCCTTTTGATGTACTTCATGACGGCAGCCCTGACAAGTTCGGAGGTTCCCTCGATCTCGGGATGATCAACAAGGTATTCGACCATTGTCTGGACGTCCTTTATGCTCATCCTTATCGTTATGCTCTTGCTTCCCATTGCTGTCACCTTTGGACATTGTTTAGAGTGCATCATCCCTTATGACTCTGATAAGCAAGATGTAATACATGATATTTAATACTTGTCTTACGAACGCATTACAATGGTCTTACAAATTCAGGGTTGTCTTACACGATCCGCATTTTTTCGCGAACCGACGTATTACAATTCTTTTTTCGTTCGTCAGACATTTGTCACAGACGCATCGCTAAATAAGTATATAACAAATACGCACATCCCTGACTGCTGAAAGATATGGTGCGCGGTTACGGAGAGATGGAAGATAAGTGGCAGAAAGAATGGGCTGCCAAAGGTTTGGACAAGGCCGAACCGGATGGCAGACCGAAATTCATGATCGTTTTTGCATATCCCGGTGTATCAGGTTATCTGCACGTAGGCCATATGCGCGGTTATACCTACGCAGATGCAATAGGCAGATACAAAAGAATGACCGGCCATAACGTTCTGTTTCCGGTGGGAACGCACGCAACAGGCAACGGTGCCGTGACTTTGGCACACAGAATAGCGAAGAACGATACAGGTATGATAGAATATCTGAAAAGGAACGGATGTTCAGATTCAAAACTTGACGAGATAAAGGATCCTTTAGCACTTGTGAACTTCTTCAACGAAGTTTACGTCAATGATTATTGGAAAAGGTTTGGTTTTCTATCCGACTGGAGAAGATTCACATGTACATTGTATCCGGATTACGCCAAGTTCATGCAATGGCAGTTCATGAAACTGAATGATGCTTCATTACTTATTCAAAAACCTTACTTCATGCCTGCATGTACGGAATGCGGTCCTGTTGCCGTCGATCCGTCTGAAACGGACATATCCAAAGGCGGTAATGCGGAGACGCAGGAATATACGTTATTGAAATTCAGATGCAACGACGTTTTCCTTATCGCTGCAACCCTGAGACCGGAAACGGTATACGGACAGGTGAATTTCTGGGTAAATCCCGATGTGGAATACGCTAAAGTAAGGAAAGGCAATGAAACATGGATAGTTTCGCAAGCGGCAGCGAAAAAACTGTCATACCAGAAGGATGACTGCAAAATTATCGGAACGATCAAAGGAAAGGACATGGTGGGATGGATGTGCGAAGCACCGATGATACACCGCACGGTGCCGGTATTTCCGGCCGCATTCTGCGACCCCGCCGTAGGAACGGGATTAGTAACGTCGGTGCCTTCGGACGCACCCGACGACTGGATATCATTACAGGAAGTGAAGGATGATCCGAACATCACAAAGAGATACAATTTAACAAAAGATCAGATAGATTCCGCCGTTCCGATATCAATAATATCAATGGAAGGATACGGCAATTTTCCTGCCAAGGACATAATTGAAAGGATGAACATAGAGCGCTCCGGAGATGAAAAACTGATCGATGCGAAGAAACAGGTCTACAAGGACGGATACCACACAGGCAAAATGAAGGATACCTGCGGAAAATTTGCCGGTCTGAGGGTGGAAGACGCAAAAGAGAAGATGAAACAGGAAATGATAGATTCCGGAGAAGCGGAAACATTCCACGATCTCAGCGAAGAAGTGGTATGCAGATGCGGATGTCCCGTAATGATAAAACGGGTGGACGATCAGTGGTTCATCAATTATGCGGATGAAGAATTAACAAAGAGAACGAGCGATCACTGTAAGACGATGCAGATAGAGCCTCCGGAATACAAGAACAACATTCACGGCGTCCTTAATTGGTTCCGCGAAAGGGCATGCGTAAGACAGGGCAACTGGCTGGGAACGAAGTTCCCTTATGACGAAAAATGGACAATAGAAGCAATTTCCGATTCGACGCTGTATCCGATATACTATACAATATCAATGTACGCGAACAGCAAACAGATATCGCCGGAACAGATGAACGAATCGTTCTTCGATCACGTGATACTCGGAAAAGGAAAAGTTGATGAAATATCAAAGAAAACGAAGATATCGAAGGAACTTCTGCAGAAGATAAGGGAAGAAGTTCAGTACTGGTATCCGTTAGATCTCAATCTGGGAGGAAAGGATCATATGACCGTTCACTTTCCTACGTTCTTATTCAATCACGCGGCAATACTTCCGGACGACAGACTTCCGAAGGGAATAATGGTCAATTGGTACATCACAGGAAAGAAAAGTAAGATATCTAAATCAAAAGGCGGCGCACAACCCATACCAGGCGCAGCGGAGAAATTCGGTGTCGATGCGTTGAGGTTGTATTATGCGCATGTGGCATCACCATTCGCGGATGTCGAATGGGATGAAGATATCGTAATGACGTACCGTCAGCGTTTGGATCGCATCATAACGATGGCGGGAGAACTGAACTCCCTGACGGATGCGGAAAAGGTATCGGACATAGACAAATGGTTACTGTCAAGATGTGCGACCCATATGTCGGAAATTCACAAAGCAATGAAAAGTTATGATCTCCGCCAGATGGCATCTGAATCATATTTTGAGATGTTCAACGACATGAAATGGTATGTGCGGAGGGGCGGTGCGGATTACGATACGATACGTGATTCGCTGAAAATGTGGATATCATCCATGTCGCCGATAACGCCGCATATCGCGGAAGAGTTGTGGAACATCTGTAACTTTGACGGTCTGGCGGCGGAGTACGTATTTCCGGAGACAGAAAAAGGCGATGCGGGCGCAGAATTCGGTGAAACACTGATACGTGACGTCATTTCTGACATCTCACAGATAATCAAGGTAACGAAGATGGATGCGAAGCGCGTTATCATTTACACGTCGCAGGAATGGAAAAAGAAAGTAATGTCGATGGCGCTGGAGATGGCGTCATCCGGAAAACTTGATATTCCGAGTTTGACGAAAGCATGCATGTCCGACGCTTCACTGAGAGAGCACGGCAAAGCAGTTCCCGAATTGGTGAAAAAATTTGTAACGGACATGACCAGAACATCCAATGACGGTCGTTTCGCTTTGCAAAAACTGAACGAAACGGAACATCTTGCTGCTGCGGCACAATTCATTACATCCGAGATCGGAATAAAAGCGGAAGTATTCTCCGCCGATGACAAGGGCATTTACGATCCGCAGAACAAATCGAAGATGGCGATACCCGGCAGACCGGCGATATACATCGAATGATGTTTGTCACTTAAACGATAAAGATATGACAGGACGATCCCAACGTACCGTCAGAACATCATTTCCATTTCTCATACAGAGAATGTTCTATCCTCAACTGATCCATGCAGCGTCCGGCTATGAATGATATGATGTCGTCGATCGTTCTCGGTTTAGAGTAAAATCCAGGATTCGCATCCAATATCGTCACACCGGATCTCGCCAGTTTCAGTTCGTTCTCTAACATGATCGCACTTTTAGGCGTCTCACGAGTAACAAGTATCAATTTCCTCGATTCTTTCAAGGCAACGGCGGCAGCCCTTGTTATCAATGTATCGGAAAGACCGGAAGCGATCTTTGCTAAAGTTGAAGAGCTGCATGGTGCAATTATCATTGCATCAAAGTGATAACTTCCCGATGATATCGAAGCGAAGAGATCATGATCATCAAAAACGACATCCGCCATCTTTTCTATATCGTTAACAGAAAGATCGGTCTCCGCAGGTATTATCTTCTTTCCCATGTCCGAAATTACCAATATACGTTCCCCTGGCAATTCTTTCAGTATCTTGACACCGTACGCAATTCCTGATGCGCCGGTGATCGCTACGACGTATCTCACGGTACATCCAACGCTGAACGGATAATTAATCTTCTGTATGCCGTTAAAATGATCAGGCGGGTATTCATTTCAAAGAAAGGTATTTGACACGGGTCGGAATATACGTCAGACATGTCCATGGGTGAGATGTTCGGTTATGCGAAGTGGTGGTTACGTTCTTTGTTCGGAAGCAAAGCGCCATTGGTCAACACGATGGTCATACAATACGCATGCAACCTCAGGTGCAAGCATTGCAGCATTCATTCACAGAACACGGAAGAACTGGGAAAAAGTAAACTCACGTACGACGAAATAACGGAAGATCTGAGATATCAATTCAAAAAAGGAGCAAGGATAGCATATTTCGAAGGCGGCGAGACGACGCTATGGAATGATGGTGACAAAGATCTCGGAGACATCATCAAAGCGGCTAAAGATGTAGGCTATACGAACGTCGGATACACCACGAACGGAACGAACAAAATATTCACGGGATCTGATGTGATATCAATAAGTCTCGACGGTCCGAAGCACATACACGACCTCATAAGAGGAGAAGGCGTTTTTGATAAATTGACGGAAAATATCAATAACACGGAATTCAGCGGATCGATATACGCAAATATGGTATTGCAGAGAGATAATGTGGACTTCATTGAACAAACAGCGGAACTTGTTAAGAACAACGATAAACTGGCAGGGATAATATTCAATTTCATCACACCTCCGCCGTATGATATAACGCTGACCAAGGATGAAAAGATAGACGCAGTGAACAGGATAAAAGAACTGAAGAAGAACAAATATCCCATATTGAATTCAAAAAAGGGTCTGGAACTTCTGAAGGAAGAGGATTGGGGCAAAAAATGTCCTTATTACGTTACGGTGTTCATAATACCGGACGGAAGCCATCACAACGGATGTCCGATGAAAGGAACGCCGTCATGCAAAGAATGCGGTTTCGCAGCGGTACGCGAATACTATCTGATAAAGAGAGGGAGCATATCAACGATAGCCGATATGTCATCAATATTCGCGATGTCAAAAAAGTGAAATTTCTGACTTATAAGCCATTTTCACAGAAATTTAACAAGTTTCTGACTTATAAGCCATTTTCACAGAAATTTAACAAGTTTCTGACTTATAAGCCATTTTCACAGAAATTTAACAAGTTTCTGACTTATAAGCCATTTTCACGGAAAATTCAGAACCA
>WQXR01000034.1 GCA_009784745.1 Methanomassiliicoccaceae archaeon
AAATGTTTAGCGATCGCCAGTTCGCACGGAATTGATATTTTAATGAGTCTTTCAACGGCGGCATTCTTTTGCATCTCATAATCGTTATCCGTCTGATCGACAAATTTTGCACAACCCATGAAATACTCGTCTGCGCCTTGTCCTGTTATTACGATATCCTCTTTCGCTTCTCTGCATACGCAGAATAATTGTAACTCATAAGATAATGTGAACGGATCTGTTGTTCCTGTGGCTGATATCATCTCTTTGAGGAGAGGTTCCATATTCCTTTTTGATATTCCTGCTTGTGTCCACGGAAGTTCTAACTTTTCAGAAAGATCCTTTGCCATGATGACGTCGTGCGCCTTGTCCGTCCCGCATGTATACAGATGAACGGAATTTGCATATTTCTTAGCGATAGCGGACATCAATCCTGAATCCAATCCTCCGGAGAATGCTACGGCAACATCCTTTCCTTCAACGGAATTTTTAACAGCATTCACAATGACCTGTTCCATTTCGGAATATTTGAAGGACATGCGTGACGATATTGCTCAACGATTATAATCATAACGTCCGCGTTGTGAATTTCTTACGCCCGTAGCATGTCTTAAATCATAGAACATATTGAGCCGAAATATGCATAGCGAGTACGATTTTTCAGCACGTGAAAAATATGTTGTTCTGCTTGCATGCTGCATCGCCGCGTTCCTTGCGCCGCTCATCACGACGATGATCAATCTTGCTGTCCCTACGATCGCCGAAGAATTCGGAGTAAGTGCGCATGACCAAGGATGGCTGGTAATGGCGTATTTCCTTTCATCTGTTGCATTCCTTGTTCCGATGTCAAGGCTTTCCGATCTTTACGGAAAGAGGAAGATATTCCTGTACGGAATTGTTGTTGTGATAATCTCATCACTTTTATCAGGTCTTTCGCCTTCATTCCTTGCACTTCTCATATGCAGATTGGTAACGGGAATGGGGACGGCCTGTATATCATCAACAAGCATCTCCATGATAGCGCAGGTATATCCGAAGGCGCATCGCGGCCTTCCGCTTGCGCTGAACACAATGTGCATATACATCGGCGCATCCGTCGGTCCCGCGTTGGGCGGATTCATAACACAGATGTTCGGATGGGAATGGATATTCATCTCGCTCGTTCCGTTCTCCGTTGCCGGATTGATAACGATGTTATCGTTCAAAAAGGATTTCAGAACATCGGAAGGAGAACCTTTCGATGTGAAAGGTTCTCTGCTTTACGGTATCGGGATTGTTGCGTTCATGTACGGCATACTGAACGTTCCGGACGTATACGCAACGCTATTTATCGCTGCAGGTATTGTTATCTTGATAGCATTCTTCAATTTTGAAACGAAAGAGGAATATCCCGTACTGGATATGAGATTGTTCAAAGGAAGGACATTCCGCCGATCCTCTGTCGCGGCGTTCCTGAACTACGGTTCTTCTTATGCGATAGTGTTCACGTTGAGTTTATACCTTCAAAGCATAGGCGGGATGAATCCGGCTGCGGCTGGATTGGTGATACTGTTACAGCCGTCGCTGCAAGCTGTCATAACACCGTTCGCGGGAAAACTGTCTGATAAGATAGATCCGCGCTTCCTTACAACGATGGGTATGGTGATGATGTGCCTCGGAACGTTAACGATGACCACATTGACAAAGAATGTGGAGATGTTCCGCATCTACGCGATACTGTTAATGACGGGAGCGGGATATGCGTTATTTTCAACTCCGAACACCAACATGATCATGTCCAACGTCAATGAGAAAGGATACAGCGAAGCATCCGGTGTCATTTCCGTTATGAGACAGGTCGGAATGATGTCCTCTGTTGCCGTGATAATGTGTATGATATCATTCACAATGGGAACATCCGAGAATATCGTTCCCGCTATGTATGATTCCTTCATAAACGCAATAAGATACGCATTCTTCATCTGTTTCGGGTTCGCAGCGATAGGAACGTTCATGACATGGTTCAGCAAGGATGCCGGAACGAACGCTTGAATCCGAATGATGCGTTGAGCGGAACATGTCACGCGTCCGTGGGATGCCACGTTAACTAAAAAGAACCGTTTTGTACATTTTATATATGTGTGCGCCAATCAGGAAGAAAGGAGCAAAAAATATGGCATCTGCAATGGATGTTGCGAACTTTTTTATTCACATATCGCCGAGTCTGGATGAACCCATGACCATGTTGCGTGCAATGAAATTAACATATTTTGCGCAGGGCTGTTCCTTAGCATGCCTCGAAGAGCCGTTGTTCGATGAGGATGTGGAGGCATGGAGGTACGGTCCGGTAGTACCGAGTGTTCACAAGGCACTTGCTCCGTTCAGGAAAAATAAGATAAAAAAGACCGTCGGAGATTATCGTAAAGATGCTTTTTCCGCCGAACAGACACAACTGATGATCGATGTCGGCTTAAAATACGGGAAATATACAACCGGAACTCTCGTAAGAATGAGTCACGCAACGAACGGCCCGTGGTGCAGGGTCTACGAAGAGAACAGAAGACACATTAAAATTCCGAAACAATTGATGCGCACCCACTTCACGGAGAACGAACCGCTTGATCGTTTCAATATCGAAGATATCATCAAGATCATGAGACCGGCCGGCCCCAAGGGATCGGACGGGTCCACTACGCTGCCAAGGGACTATGATGACTACTGAAAAGGAACCATGGAGCGTATGGTTCGCAAATGTCAGATTCAGCGACGGCAACGGATCGAAGGATCGTCCTGTTGTCGTACTTAATGATAACACAGTTCTCTGTTTGTGTTTGCCGGTAACATCAAAAGAGAAGAGCAGATCCCTCGACTACTTTAAGATCAGAGATCACCGTTCCGCAAATCTTGAGAAGGAATCATGGGTGAAATTTGAATTGATCGAATTACGCCCGAGTGATTTCCGCAGACAGATCGGAATGCTTGATGACGGGGACATATTTGCCATTCAGGCATGGCTTATGTCTCGCAGATACGGACAATTCGCGGACATATAATGGAAGCAAGGATTGAATACTGTTCCTTGTATACTCATTATCGTGAAGAAAGAATATGCCGTCGAATTTGAGAATGTCTCTCTCGTAAGGAACGGAACAAAAATATTGAATAACATCTCAATGACCGTTGCCGCGAACGAAAGTATCGCCATCATCGGACCGAACGGTTCCGGTAAGACGTCACTGATGAAACTTTTCAAAGGTGATTCGAGAGCATATTCCGACGAAAGGACAAAATGCAGATTGTTCGGTGAAGAACGATGGAACATATTCGAACTTCGGAAAAGAATGGGAGTCGTATCAACAGATCTGCAGTCAAGGTTCAATGACCCGACGTCTGCAGGCGAGGTCATATTATCAGGATTCTTCAGAACAATGAACGTACATAAGGATCATACGGTAACAGAAGAAATGATAAAAGCGGTTGAAAAAGCGGCCGAACTTATGGGAATTTCTGATAAATTGACAAGAGACATAGGAAAATTATCATTGGGCGAAAAGAGAAGGACTCTTATCGCCCGTGCTTTGGTCCCTGATCCGAAGATGCTGGTACTGGACGAACCTATGACAGGTCTTGATATCGTTGTAAAGAATGAATTCAAAAGCATGTTCGATTCTCTTATTGATAACGGAACTTCCGTTGTAATGATAACGCATGATCTTGACGATATCCCGAAAAATATTGACAGGATAATAATGATGAAGGACGGCGCAATATTCAGGGACGGCGGCAAAAAGGAATTGCTGACATCGGATATCGTATCAGAATTATTCTCTGCGAACGTGAAGATAACGGAAGAGAACGGAATGTACCGCATGACGACGCAATGATCTGTCGGTTAATTGTGTCAGTGATGATGACACAAATTCATTTTTCTTATGTGTTTCACAAAATTATCGCGAAGGCGTATCAATGTCCTTAGCGTCCCGAAGATACGATATTAGGGCGGTTCGATCTCCGCCAGGATCTTTTTGCATGTTTCTTTCAGCGCCGGAATATCCTCCGTGATCGTGTTCCATATCATTTCAAGGTCGATCCACTCATAGATGTGAGCTATATCGTTCCTTGTTTCTCTCATGTCATCCCATCTTATCTCAGGATGTCTTTTGACCAGTTCTCCGGACAGATTCTTTGCGTTCTCACCTATTTGTTGCGTATAGAATGAACACAGATCCTGATATCTGGGGTTTTCCATGAAATCTTCTATGTCCTTGCCGTATTCATTCATCACATCTTCGATCTTGGCGCAATATTTGAGGATCGTGTTCAATCGGCTGATGTCCTTTTCGGGTCTCTCAGCCATAGACGACCACGCTTCCTTTGATGATCTCGCCTAATATTTCCGGCGGAACCCCTTTTGTGGTCACTATATCTATTTCATGTCCGATCGCGTCTTCCATTTGTTTGAAGAATCCCGAGAACGTGAATATGCTTCGTATCTTTCCCTTCTCGATGCAGAAATCGTAATCACTGTTCTCATTGTGATCGCCTCTGGCAACGGAGCCGAATAAGTAAATTTTGTCAACTCCGTATTTCTCTGCTACAGGAGCAACTATCGATCTTAATTCTTCGATCGTGTGTCTTCTGTGAGCTGTTGAGGACATAACGTCGTATCAGTCTCGTACGGTTTAAATTTTTTCTCTGACGATCCTTTTTCCAGGCGGCGGATATATCGCGGCCGAATGCCGACATATATTTCATTCCGTATCGGAAAAATCTCCGCACAGAGGCATAAGGGTTTAATGATATACTGCATTCACATGAAGCATGTCTCATGACTGGACGGAAAGATACAGACCCGACGGGTTATCCAAGGTCATCGGTAATCCTAAAGCGGTAACTGACCTGAAAGCATGGGCTGACAGTTGGGATAACGGCGTACCGAAGAAAAAGGCCGCAGTACTGATGGGGCCGCCCGGGGTGGGAAAGACATCCGCGGCCATTGCCGTCGCCAACGACAAAAAGTGGGATATTCTGGAAATGAACGCATCTGACCAGAGAACAGGCGACGCAATAAGGAATATCGCCATCAAAGGTGCGAATTTCAACACATTCTCCGGCGACGGCGAATATATGAACGTAAAAGAGGGAAAAAGAAAACTCATTGTTCTGGATGAGGCTGACAATCTCTTCGGAAATGAGGACAGAGGAGCATTACCGGCCATATCGGAACTGATAAGAACGACAAAACAGCCGGTGATACTCATCGTGAATGATTTTTATGCGCTGAGTAAAAAAAGTTCCGTCATTAAATCGGATACCGTACAGATAACATTCACGCGCCCGATGAACACCACCGTAGCGAAAGCATTGCAGAAGATCGCGTTATCTGAAAATATCGTAATAAGTGATGATACTATACTAAAAATAGCGGAAAATTCCAACGGTGATATAAGAGCTGCCGTCCGAGATCTGGAATCTTTGGCATTCGGACGGAGGAATGTAACATCCGACGACACGGAAATGCTTTCCGACCGAGTTGTTAGGAAAGGTATATTTGATCTAATGAAAGCGGTGTTCAGAGAAAAGGACGCGATGAAAGCGAGGAGAATGATGATCGATGTTGACGAAACTCCGGATCACATAATGCTTTGGATGGATGAGAACATGCCTTCGGAGTTCACCGACAAAGGTGATCTGATGAGGGGATATGAAAAATTATCGCGTGCGGACATATTCTTGGGACGCGTAGGAAGGAGACAATATTTCGGTCTGTGGTCATACGCAGGAGATATAATGTCCGCAGGCGTGAACGTATCAAAATGGTCCAATATCAATTCATACGAAAAATTCAGATTTCCGTTGTATTTAGCTAAGATGTCCCGCAGCAAAAGCATCCGGACCGTGAAAGCGAACGTATGCTCAAAATTGTCGGTAATGTTACACACTTCAACACACAGGATATCCTCTGATATCTTGCCGATGCTGAAAGAAATAATAAAAAATGACAGACCGTTAGCAAAATCTATGGTGAATGAACTGAACTTAGAAGCGGAAGAGATCGGTTTTCTCATGGACGCGAAGATAGATTCCGATGCCGTCAAAGAGTTGATGTTACCTGTGAGAACGAATATTCCGGACACCGTTGAGAAAAAACAGGAAATAAAGAAAGAAGTTCCTGCGGGCAATCAGAAGAGTCTGTTCCAGTTCTGAGGTCTTCGCAATGAATGAAAGATATCGTGAACTTCTGACGAAGCAGCAATACCGTCTGCATAACGATCACGCTGCCGTTAAATTGTGCCATTGGATGAGACAGAGCCTGATATACGGAAGGAATTGCTACAAACAGGATTTTTATGGTATCGAGTCACACAGGTGCATGCAGATGACGCCTGTGATCAACGAATGCGATCACATGTGCCAGTTCTGCTGGAGAATTCAGGAGAATGATTTTGAGATAAAAGAATGGTCGGAACCGAAAGAGATGTTGGATGCGCTTATCAAACATCAGCGTAAACTTCTGACGGGATTCAACGGTGATGACCGTTGCTCCGAAAAAAGATACAATGAAGCAAAAGAACCGAACATGGTAGCAATTTCCTTAGCAGGAGAACCGATAAGATATCCTTATCTTTCGGAATTCATTAAAGAATGTCATCATCGTAATATGATAACGTTCATGGTCACGAACGGAACATATCCTGATGAATTGGAAAGATTGGACACGCTGCCAAGACAACTTTATGTTACGGTGGCTGCTCCGAATGAGGAAATTTACAAGAAAGTTTGCAGACCTAAGATAAATGACGGGTGGCAACGGATAATGAGAACGTTATCCTTATTTCCGTCGCTTGACACAAGAACGGTGATACGGCACACATTCGTGAAAGATCTTAACTTAGGGTGGGCAGACGAATACGCAGAACTGGATTCGATCGCTTCTCCTGATCTTATAGAACCAAAGGGTTACGTTTTCGTCGGAGGTTCGAGACAGCGTCTCTCGATGGCAAATATGCCTTCACATAACGAAATAAAAAAAATTTCGGAAGAATTGTGCGACAGATTGGGAATGACCATACTGAAAGAAAAACCCGACAGCCGTGTCACGTTGCTGGGAAAGGAAGGAATTGAAACGGATATAAGAAAAGTGTACGGGATGATATGAAAGCAGGACATTGCATACAATTGTTACATTTTTATACCTAATATCTTTATACTATAATGATCATACATCAGCAGTGGCTCCCTTGCACCGAACCGATTGCGCCGTTAATGCGACTATGTCAGTCATAGAAGGAAGATGGAAAGTGGTCGTACTGTGCAAACTGAAAGAGAAGGGAGAGATGAGATTCAACCAGATCATGCGTGAAATTGAGGGAATATCCCCGAGAATGCTCGCAAAACAGTTAAAGGAACTGGAGAGGGACGGTCTGCTTTACCGGAATGTTCATTATGAGATACCTCCGCGTGTTCAGTATTCTCTCACGGAATTGGGGAAGAGTCTGATACCGCTGTTATCGGAAATGACCAGATGGGGACTGAACAACCTGATGCGAGAGATCATCGAGATAAGGGAATGAGACCGTGTCTCATAATCATTTTATAATATCAAGCGATAATCGTGGACGCATGTCATATCGTGTAACACTCATAGATATGGAGAGAACGCATGAACTTTATGACCGGTACACGCCGTTGCCGTTCTATTCCTCTAAAGCAGACATCTATGGGATATGCGTGAAATTATATACGACCGATAAATCCGTACTGGATTCGTGGTCCGATAACTTCTATTCGATGTCCAGCAATGTGCGCTCTCACGCGAAGGTGATATGCGTCGACGATCCTGAAATGGGAATGGAAGTTCTTTATAATATTGAGACAAGATCCGCATTCCTGTATAATTTTGACTATTACGGATGGATCAAAAGTATCGCGTTAGCAATTGCATCGGATATCCTCGAGGACTCGAGGACCGCGAACCATGTTCACGGTGCGGCGTTCGATATCAAAGGGCACGGTGTTACATTGATAGCACCGTCAAGAACGGGGAAGACAACACATTCATGGGGGCTTTTAAGAGTTGACGGCGCCCGTCTGATAACGGATGACTGGTACTTCGTGAAGAACGAGAAGGGAACGCCGCTTGCGATATGTTCCGAAAGGAATTGTTACATTGACGCAGACATAGGCGACGTGTGGGAAGAATACCGGTCGCTCGTCGGAAGAACAAGATTTGACGAGAAAGGGAGAGGGATAGCGAACATCAGGTGGATCACCGGACCCGGATCGGTGATACCGATGACGACGATACGGCATGTTATCATGTTACGCAGGGATCCGAACGCGTGTTCCGTTGAAACGCTGGATGCGGACGGCGCATGGGAATATATGAGAACGAATGATCTGTGCAATCCTCATCAGATGATCCGTAACGAAATGAAAATGAAGATGCGTGAAGAATTCTTCAGAAAATTCTTCTCCAATTCGGAAATTACGCTGGTCAACACAACGGGAACACCTGGAGAGACGCAGAGAATAATCAGAAATAAAGTTCTGAAATGAATGCTTTTGTGTAACGATTCAGAGGTATGGAAAAGATAATCGACAGGTATATTAACCATATCTACATACGAACTGACAGTGAGGACAGATGGCCACAAAATCATTCTATGAGAATCTCGTCATTGAGACGGAGGAACAGGGTCAGGCCATCCTCAAGGCGTTCGAAGAAGCCGAGAACAGAATTGAAGTCAGAACGAACCCCACATCCGATGAATTGATCGCAAGAGGCGAAAAATTGATAGAGGAGGGGTTCTTTGACGAACTTTTCCTATGAAGTAACTCCGTTACGGAAGTTCCTTTCTCAATATTCCGAAGCATCCGTTTCTGACATGCTGTCAAAATTTTCCTGCAAAAGGGATATTGATGTTGAATCTTTTTTGAAAGATAAAGCCATAGTTCAAGAGAAAAAGAACATCTCCAGGACGTACCTGATATTCTCTACCGATTCGAAATTTGAACTTATGGCGTACTTCTCATTGGCGATAAGCAGTATGGATGTTTCCGACCTTCAGTGTAGCAAAAGCATGGAACAGAAGATGAACATTAACAAAGGATCTGCACAATGTTATCTGCTCGGACAATTGGGTAAATGCGATAATGCTCCCAAAGGATTGGGAAAATTCGCAATGGATCAAGCAATGGACAGAATTGTCGCAGCGAACCTGAACGTCGGTTGCAGACTTTTCCGCATAGATTGCAGGGATGCCCTCAAAAAATATTATGAAGGGAACGGATTCACGTTCGCAAGACGAAATAAGGACAGTGATCTTATGCAGATGGTTCGAATAATAGGTTCATTGACGCCGCAGCAGGCTTCGTCATGATAATGATCGCGTTTCTTGTTGATGATCGATCTATGGTCTTTTGCAGGGCATAATATAAATAACGATACGCATGTGCATACACGATGCTCTCGGTGAACTTTAAGATCGTTGCAATTATCGTGGCAGCGTCCCTCATGGGCGCAGGAGCGGTCATCTTCATTGCATCGGAGAAAGAACCTGTTGTTACACTGATGAGCGCAGGCGACGGTGTCATAAGTCATGAGACCGTGACGCAAAGAGGCTTTGCGGACCTTGAATGGTTAGACCGAATGAGCGGTGAGCTCAGAACTCCGGAGAGGTCTGAAGCAAAAGGACTTTACTTCGCCGGCTGGTATACCGATCCGGGATGTACAACTCCCTTTTACAAGTTCACCGTGATAAAGGAGAGTATCACATTATATGCGGACTGGAATGAATTGAATTTTACACTCGTACAGGCGGAAAATGCTCCTGTGGACAATAACAAAACGTGCACACTTACCAACACAACAACAACGGCTGTCGGTAAACCTGCGATCGAGTCAACATCATGGAACGTGACCGATTCTTTCAAAAGCAGTAACAACGTGATATTCGATACATCCGTCAACCCCGATCCGACGGATAAGACATACAAAGATGATTTTCCGTCATACGTTATTGATGTGGGTAAAGGGATGTACGATATCACGATGACCGTAAAGTTCAAAGATGGCACAGTAAAAACAACGACCAGACCGGAAGTTATAAGCGGCAACATAACGAACAAGGTCGAATGGAAGGATAATTACACTCCCAGTCTTAACTCCAAATGGTCATTGGAATACAGTTTTGACGTCAAGGATTATATTTATTTTGCAAAACTGAATTGGAAACGTGATTTCAGGATCCCTGAGATAGCCGGTTTCGCGATCTATGAATTTGATGACGCGATATCTGTGAAAGGGTACGTGATCCAACTGATAGCAAAGGAATTTGAGAAATTATTCACCAATTTTGAAAAGGGCGGAAAGACCCTGTCAAAACAGGAACGGATAAACATCATCGCCACGTTCGTGAATGATGGTCTGAAGCCGACCAAAACTGCCGGAAATTATGATTCGTATTATTACATGATACCCGGCGTCCATGCGAACGCCGCTTCCGTCGAGTATTATCATTACCCCGCGGAATCGCTTTACAATCTGGCGATCTACGGAAGCATAGGTGATTGTGACTGTCACGCAATATTAACGGCAGCGATACTGACGGCATGCGGATACGATTCCGGTATCATCGTACTGACCAAACGCGGAGTGGAGGGGCACGCGATAGCGGCGGTGAAGGAGTTCAGCGATGATGATGTCCCCGCATTCATAATACCTGATCCGGTCACCACCGGAACGTACCCGAGATCGTTCATGATAGTGGACGGATACTACGGATGCGAAACGTTCAGAACAGGTTTCATTTTCCTTCTCGGCAATTTCGAATCAAAGTATCAGGATACCGAGAACGGGTGGCTGCAGAGACTGTTCGCCGTAACATGAATTTAATTATTTATTCGTGTTACGGATATCATGGACGGCAAAGAGGGCTCCAAGAATTTTTTGATAGGATTCCTTGTCGGAGCAGCATCTACGCTTCCTGGCATAAGCGGCGGTGTCGTTGCTGTGTTGTTCAGAGTTTACGAACGTCTGATAGATGACGTAAGTCACATAAGAACGAAACTGAAGGAAGACTTCTGGTTCCTTTTGACCATCGGTCTGGGAATACTTATCGGACTTGTAGGTTTTCTGTACGTTACAAAGGAGATGATGACATCGTACGGATTGCCGACGATGTTCTTCTTCGTCGGTCTGATAATCGGGCAATTGCCCGATCTGGTGAAAATAACTAAAAAAGGAGAGCCGGTGAAGACATCGCATATTGTCTGGCTTTCTTTGGGATTAGTTGTTATGATGGTATTGCTTTTCCTTGAACTGAACGGAGAGAGCGGAGGAAATGAAGCGATCATCGAGAATTCCGGCCCGATAGTCGGTATAATGCTTGCATTCTTTGTCGGTGCTTTGTTCTCATCCTCAAAGATAATACCGGGGATAAGCGGGTCTACCGTATTATTGGCGTTGGGACTTTATCTGTGGATGATAAATATCGTTACCGGATTTGAGTTGTTATATCTTATTCCTTTCACATTAGGATTTTTGATAATGATGTTCGTTTCCACAAAAGTTATGTCAAAGATAATTGAAAAACATCATCATCCGCTGTACTATTTCATTGTTGGTCTTACTGTCGGTTCTGTGATACTCGTGACCGTGATATCGTACAACGACCACATCTTTGAATGGACCGATGTTCTCATAGGTCTTGCGGCAGCAATTATCGGTATAGCGGTCAGTATGGCGTTCGGAATGATGAGAAGATCGGAACACTAAGGACATCTTTCCTTTTTTGCAAAGGAAATGAGAAGAAAAATCTGCCTAAACTTAAATCGTGACCTGTGGTTCTTGAGTTTACCACAACGCAGGAAACACAGGTCGGTTGGAGATATAGCGGCAATCTGTTAAAACCTC